>JBAUGC010000759.1:0-9771 GCA_049679485.1 Xanthobacteraceae bacterium | reverse complement strand
CCCCCACAAGGGGGGAGGGAGCAGACTGGACTTGCCGCTTACTGAATTCACTTCGCCGAGATTTGCTCAAGCCGCCATGAAATTCGGCATCGATCGACTTATCGCCGAACCCGCTCTGCGCGTGCCGCTTCACGGCAGGCGCGTGGCGCTGCTGGCGCATCCGGCTTCGGTCACGGCTGACCTGACGCACTCGCTCGATGCGCTGGCCGCATGCGGCGACATCAAGCTCACCGCTGCGTTCGGTCCGCAGCATGGGCTGCGCGGCGACAAGCAGGACAACATGATGGAGTCGCCGGACTTCAACGATCCGGTCCACGGCATCCCGGTGTTCAGTCTGTACGGCGAAGTGCGCAGACCGACCGACGCGATGCTGGACACCTGCGACGTCATCCTCGTCGATCTGCAGGATCTGGGCTGCCGCATCTATACGTTCGTTACCACGCTGCGCTACGTGCTCGAAGCGGCGGCAAAACGCGGCAAGGCGGTGTGGGTGCTGGACCGGCCCAATCCGGCCGGCCGGCCGGTCGAAGGCTTGACGCTGCGCGCGGGGTGGGAAAGCTTCGTCGGCGCCGGGCCGTTGCCGATGCGCCACGGACTCACGCTCGGCGAAGTGGGTTCGTGGTTTATCAGAACGCTCAAGCTCAATGTCGAGTACCGCGTTATCGACATGGCAGGCTGGCGGCCCGACGCCGCGCCGGGTTTCGGCTGGCCGCTCGGCGAGCGCGCCTGGATTAACCCCAGCCCGAACGCGCCGAATCTATGGATGGCGCGCGCCTATGCCGGCACGGTGATGGCCGAGGGCACGACGCTCTCGGAAGGCCGCGGCACCACGCGGCCGCTCGAACTGTTCGGCGCCCCCGATATCGACGCGCGGGCGGTGCTCAAGGAAATGCACGCGCTCGCACCGCTTTGGCTGCAAGGCTGCCGGCTGCGCGAGTGCTGGTTCGAGCCGACGTTCCACAAGCACGTCGGCAAACTGTGCAACGGCGTGCAGATCCACACCGAAGGCCCTGGCTACGATCACGCGGCGTTCAAGCCCTGGCGCATCCAGGCGCTCGCGTTCAAGGCGATCCGGCGGCTCTATCCCGACTATCCGCTGTGGCGCGATTTCGACTACGAGTACGAGCACGGCAAACTCGCCATCGATGTCATCAACGGCGGCCCGCTGCTGCGCGAGTGGGTGGACGATGCGCGCGCGACGCCGCTAGATTTGGATGCGGCGGCTGTTGCGGACGAGCAGGTTTGGGTAAGTGAGCGGCAAATGCTGTACTGAAGTACGACGGCCATTTGAGTAGTCGCGTGGTCATTCAGCCTATCTCATTAGAACAATGCGACTTTTTGGGTCGTCCACAGGGGGGCCTGTGTAAGGCTTAGTAGAAAGTCTCGGTGCGTTGCGCGACGCCCGAAAACATGCTCTCAGACTCTATCGGGTTTTCGGCGATTCGTGCCTGAGCAAATGGCAACGTGCGCGCAAAACCCATGATCCCTGAAAAGCTCCCGAAGTACATTGTTCTCATTCGCTGGAATGCGTTTCGCCTCGATTTGGTGGGACGTTTTCAGATTATCGCGGCGATCACGCTAGTGGCTGCGCTCATCGGGCTTAAGGTGTTCTTTCTTTGAACCGCGAAGGTTGATCTCCATAAGGGTTTTATGATGCATGCAGCCGCCAGCAATAAAAAAAATAGCTTCTAAGTCGTGGCGGGAGAGACTGTGGCGTCGCGCCGAGCTGCATAAGCTGGGTTTGGAGATGAAGGACTATGAGACGAAGTACCTACTTAGTGCTCACTGGACAGCATTTAGAAAACTCGCGCTGGAGGCCCAAAGCAAACGGCTGGGACGCAACGTCTGCCAGCGCTGTCACAAGGGCGTGAACGAAGGACCGCCAAACGAATTGCATGTGCATCACTTGACATATGAGCGTCTCGGAAGCGAGCTAATCGAGGATGTCGAGATTGTTTGTCGCGAATGCCACGACAAAATCCATTTACGTGATCCGCAAAGTCGTGCCCGGCATTACGCCCCCGGATATCGCGATTTGTAGGTGGAAAGGCGAGACGTTTTTCGCCTTCGGCTGATCCGTCTCCGTGCGCTACGTCTTAGGACGCCGACCGCGTGGTTTGGGGATCCGGGAGGCTTGAGTGATAAAGAGAGTGTGAATTTGTCCACCCTTCAAGGTGGGCTTTGCGACGACGTGCAGCATCCCACCTTCGTTTAACGCCTTCGTGTAGACGTTGTTTGGCTTGTCGAGCGCCGGGTCAGCGATCTTCCCCGCTACGATCTTGTTTGTTTTGAGTATTTTTACTCTGCAAGCGCCATTTGTCTTAAACACGCCCTCTATTGACATGTCATATTCCACGCCATCGCCAAGCTTTAGCGGTTCATGAGAACGCAGAACCTCGGCGCTCGGCTCATCGATAATGATAGGGTCTTTGCGTCCCAGCAGGATAGTGCGCACCGATTTTCCGATTGGCTCAGGCAACTCGCGGAGCGGTCGCCGATTCTCAGATACAAGCTGCTGCAACATATCTTGCAGCCAAGCTTTGTCGGCCATATGGCCTTCCTGCGCAGAGCGCGCAAGTTTTGCGTGATCTTTGGCTACTTGCGCAATGACGTCCAAAGATTTGGACATATCAGATTGTTTTTGAAGTACATTACTGATCATCGCCTTTATCATTTGTTCCACGAAAACTTTTCCAATTTCCATGGCGATGGGTGAGAAGAGGGGCATGCCCGTGACAACGACCGCTACAATTTCCTGCAACAATCCATTTTCGCGACTGGGAACCACACAAAAGCGGACGTGATAGCTGCGGGGATCGTGCGTTACTTGGTCGAACAAGAGCTCGTGGCAAACGCTGTTCGCTAATTTGCTGATGCCTATGAGAGAGCGACCGAACTGCTGAGCATCTACCAAATGGCTGTCAGCAATAAGCCCACGATAGGTAATGGGTATCGGGTCAAAAATCTGCTCGGGCATCAACACCCCCTAGTGCGTGCAATCTTCGGCGATTGCAGCCTTTAGGACAAGTGTTTTGGCTGAGCTCTCGGTCGTGTTTCCGGATCAATACCTTGCATGCCCCGGCGTCCGCGGAAACGGAATCGCGTCGCGGACATTCGAAAGCCCGGTGACGTAGGCGAGCGTGCGCTCGAAGCCGAGGCCGAAGCCGGCGTGGGGGACGGTGCCGTAGCGGCGCAGATCGCGGTACCAGCCGTAATGCTCCTTGTCGATTGCGCGCTCGGTCATGCGGGCGTCGAGCACGTCGAGCCGCTCCTCGCGCTGGCTGCCGCCGATGATCTCACCGATGCCGGGCGCGAGCACGTCCATGGCCGCGACGGTTTTGCCGTCGTCGTTCACCCGCATGTAGAACGCCTTGATGTCCTTCGGGTAGTTCATCACCACGACGGGCTTCTTGGCGTATGTCTCGGTTAGGTAGCGCTCGTGCTCGGATTGCAGGTCGATGCCCCACTTTACCGGGAACTCGAATTTCTCGTTCTTCTCCTGCGCCCGCTCCAGCACCGCGATCGCCTCGCCGTAATCCATGCGGACGAACTCGGACGTAACGATGCCGGAGAGCTTCGCCACCAGGCCCTTCTCGATCCGCTCGTCGAAGAAGGCGAGGTCGTCCGGCCGCTCCTTCAGCAAGGTCTCGAAGGTGAATTTCAGCAGCCGCTCCGCCAACGTCGCATCGTCGGCGAGATCGGCGAACGCGATCTCCGGCTCGATCATCCAGAATTCCGCCAGATGCCGGCTGGTGTTTGAGTTCTCGGCGCGGAACGTCGGCCCGAATGTGTAGACCTTGGTGAGCGCGAGGCAGTAAGCCTCGACGTTGAGCTGGCCCGACACCGTCAGGAACGCCTCGCGGCCGAAGAAGTCCTTGGCGTAATCGATCCCGCCCTGCGGCGTGCGCGGCAGGTTGGCGAGATCGAGCGTCGAGACGCGGAACAGCGACCCCGCGCCTTCCGCGTCAGACGACGTGATAATCGGGGTGTTGACCCAGAAGAAGCCGTTATCGTCGAAGAAGCGGTGGATCGCCTGCGCCAGCGTGTGCCGCACCCGCGTCGCCGCCCCGATCACGTTGGTGCGCGGCCGCAAATGGGCGACTTCGCGCAGGTACTCCATGGTGTGGTGTTTCGGCGAGATCGGATAGGTGTCGGGGTCGTCGACCCAGCCGATCACCCTGATTGCGCTCGCCTGCATTTCGAACGGCTGCCCCTTCGCCGGCGACGGCACGATCGTCCCGGTCGCCGCCACGGCGCAGCCGGTGGTGAGTTTCAGAATCTCGTCAGCGTAGTTCGGCAGCGTGTTTGGCGCGACTACCTGAAGCGGATGGAATGCCGAGCCGTCGGAAAGGTGCACGAAAGAAATGCCAGCCTTGGAATCGCGGCGGGTGCGCACCCAGCCTTTGACCGTGACCGGCGCATCTTGCGGCGCCTGCCCGGCAAGGATTGCGCGCACGTCGAACACGTTCTTGTTCATCGGCGCGAGAGTTATCATAGTCGCCGGTTACCGCAAACCGAACGACAGCAGCGGGCAGGGCCGATGCGGCAGATGATTTTGGTCGGCTTCCTGCAGGCGCAGAACTGCACCAACATCGCCAGTTCATGGCGGCATCCGGCCTCGCGCACCGATTCATGGTCGCCGGATTTTTATCGCCACATCGGCCGCGTGCTGGAGGAAGGGAAGTTTCACCTCGGCTTCTTCGATGACCGCCTGTCGATGCCGGACATGTACGGGCGCAACCACGCGCATACCGTGCAACACGGCATTCGCTGCGTGAAGCTCGATGCGGTGACGGTGCTGACCGTCATGGGCATGGCGACCGAGCGGCTTGGGCTTGGCGCGACCTATTCGACCACCTACTACGAGCCGTTCCATGTGGCGCGGGTGTTCGCCACGCTTGACCTGATGACGCAGGGGCGCGCGGCCTGGAACGTCGTCACCTCGCTGAACGACGGCGAAGCGAGGAACATGGGCCGCGACCAGGCGCTCGATCACGACCTGCGCTACGACCGCGCCGACGAATTCATGGAGATTGTGCACGGGCATTGGGACGCCTGGGAGGACGATGCCATCGTCCAGGACAAGGCAACCGGCTTGTTCGCCAGGCCGGAGAAAGTCCATCGCCTCGACTATCAGGGCCGCTACTTCCGCTCCCACGGCGTGTTCACGGTCCCGCGCTCGGCGCAGGGCTACCCCGTCATCATTCAGGCCGGCGCGAGCGGCCGCGGCCGGCGCTTCGGTGCGCGCTGGGGCGAAATCATCTTCGTCGTGTACCCGAACGTCGATCTCGGCAAGCGCGACTATGCAGAGTTCAAGGCGGAGGCGGCGCGGTGCGGGCGTGAGCCGGAGCACATCAAGGTGGCACAGCTTATCAACACCGTGGCGGCCGCGACCAAAGCCGAGGCCGAGGACAAATGGGCCGAGATCGACAAGCTGCCGCTCGAGATCGACGCGCTGTCGCTTCTTTCGGAGGGGCTCAACTTCGATTTTGCAACGAAGGGCATGGACGAGGCTTTCACCGACGGGGAATTGGCGGCCATGTCCGGCATCCAGGGCATCCGCGATAGTGTGGTGCGTACTAGCGGGAAGAGAAATCCGACGGTGCGGGATTTCATCCATTTCAGCGGACGCGGGCGTGTGCACAAACCGATTGTCGGCGGCCCGAAAGAGGTGGCCGACCAGCTCGAGCAATGGTTCGCCGCGCCAGCGTGCGACGGCTTTGTCCTCTCCGCCACCCACGTCCCGGGCGCCTACGAGGACTTCGTGCGCTTCGTCGTGCCGGAGCTGCAACGCCGCGGCCTGTTCCGCAAAGAGTTTGCCGGGGCGACGTTGCGCGAGAATCTGGGGCTGCCGGTCCCGGCGGTGGGCGCATGGCGCTCACGGGATCAGCGATGAAAGGGTAGCACGTACGGCGTCCGGATTTCCTGACGAACAGCGCTAACCAGTGTATAGCCATGGCGCAGCGGGCGCTGCGAAAAGTCGACAAGGAGTTGCGATGCGCAAGCGTCTAAGTAAATCTCTTTGGCTTTTCCTCTCGCTGCTGCTTGGCGGCCTCGCGAGCGCGCCGGCGCACGCCGCCGACGAGCCGGATCTGATCTTCAAGCGTTCGACGGTGTTCAAGTTCCTCACGCCGAACGACAAGCTCGCGACCTATGGCCTTGACGACCCGGAAGTTGAGGGTGTCGCCTGCTACTTCACCGTTCCCGAGAAGGGTGGCGTCAAGGGCTGGATCGGCGTGGCCGAACAGGTCTCGGACATTTCGCTGTCGTGCCGGCAGATCGGCCCGATCCGCTTCAAGGGTAAGTTCGAACAGGGCGAGGACGTGTTCCGCAAGCGCCGCTCGCTGTTCTTCAAGAAGATGCAAATCGTGCGCGGCTGCGACACCAAGCGCAACGTGCTGGTCTACATGGTCTACTCCGACCGCCTGATCGAAGGCTCGCCGAAGAATTCAACCTCGTCGGTGCCGATCATGCCGTGGGGCCAGGATGACCAGATCCAGAAATGCGCCGACTACGTCGAGAAATAGCTTCCCGCTATTTCGCTCCAGTCAGCGTCTGCAATTCCAGTCTGTCGGCCTTGTCGTAATCGGCCTGGGCCCGTTTGGTGTCGCCTTTGGCGGCGTAGACGATGCCGCGTTTGCGGTAGGCGCCGCCGTCTTTCGGATTAAGCTCGATCGCCTTGTTGAAGTCGGCGAGCGCCCAATCGAGCTTGCCCTTGAGCTGGAAGATGGCGCCGCGGTTGAAATAATCCTCGGCGTCCTTCGGATTGAGCTCGACGGCCTTGTCGTAATCCCGCAGCGCCCCGTCGAGGTCGCCCTTGGCCTGATAGACCAGCCCGCGGCCGTTGTAGGCACGAGGATCCTTTGGGTCGAGTTCGATGGCTTTGCTGGTGTCGGCCAGCGCTTGGTCGAAATCGCCCTTGTCCCAGTTGAGCAACCCGCGGCTGTTATAGGCGAACGACAGCTTCGGATTGAGTTCGATCGCCTTGTTGTAGTCGGCAAGCGCCCGCTCTAGGTCGCCCTTCTGCTTATAGGCATTGCCGCGGATGACGTAGGCGTCGGCATCGGTTGGGATGATATCGATCGCTTTGCTGTAGTCGGCAAGCGCCAGGTCAAACTCGCCCCTGGCCTGATAAATGCCGGCGCGGCCGTTGAAGGCGGCGGCATATCGCGGATCGAGCTCGATGGCCTTGGTGAAATCGGCGAGCGCCTGATCGGATTCGCCCTTGGCCCTATGGGCGATGCCGCGGCCGTCATAAGCGAGGAAATTTTTCGGATCGAGTTTCGATCGATCGGGTGTAGTCCGAAATCGCCAGATCGAGTTCGTTCCTGGCCCGATAGACGTCGCCGCGGGCAGAGTAGGTGAACGCTTTGTTCGGGTCGAGCGCGATGGCCTGGGTGAAATCGGCGAGCGCCAGGTCGAAGTCGCCTTTGCGCTTGTAGACACTGCCGCGGCCATCGAATGGCCGATAATCTTTTGGGCTAAGCTCGATCGCCTTGTTGTAATCGGCGAGTGCCAAGTCCAGCTTGCCCTCGATGTAATATTGCAGGCCGCGTACGTTATACAGTGCGCCATTATCGGGATTGAGCCGAATGGCGGTGGTGTAGTCGGCGATGGCCAGCTCTCGTCCCTGTTTGGCCGCATAAACATTGCCGCGATTCCAAAACGTCGCGTAATTCGGATCAAGTCTAATGGCCTGGTCAAAGTCGGCGATGGCGCGGTCAAAGTTCCGCTTCAAGCCGTACGCGTAGCCGCGGTTATTGAAGGCAACGGCATAGCCGGGATTTAAGCTTATCGCCTGGTCGTAATCGCCGATGGCATGGTCGAGGTCGCCTATGCCCAGGTAGGCGGTGCCGCGGTTCTTGAAGATCGTGGCCAAGTCCGTTCCGCTGAATGTTGCCGAGTTGATCGCATCGGTACAGCCGGTGATCTGCTCGTCCCATGGGATGCCGCCTCTGCCGGTGCACTTCCAGGCAGTTTGCGCGCTGGCGGGTTGGCACGGCGCTGCCGTCAGCGCAATGGTCGTTAAAAGCATCGCGGCGGCCGCAAATCCGTGCCGTTTCTTTGGCCTCATAACACGCCTCTGCGCTTCGCTCCGGCGACAGAAATTACGGTTTACTATTCTCTCGTGTGGTGGCGATGGTCAGTGACGGAAATCACGCAGTTGCTTAATACTGGCCGGCTGCCTAGCCGCCCATTAATACAGCGGAGCAGCGGCGTGCGAACCGACGGGGTAGCTGGAGAAGAGCCGGGCCGTATTTGAGGTCGCGCGGCTACGCGCGCGTTGGCCAGTGCCGCTCGTGGAACCAGTTGCGATACGACGTCATCTTCGCACGCTGCGCCGTAGGCGCATGGCGCTTGCAGGTCGATGCCTCTTCGCTTGTTTGCGCCGCGCCCCACCGCAATTCGACGCAGTCATTGAGGTTGTACGCCATCTCCAGATCCGCGGAGCGGTCGATCACATCCTTGAGCGAGAGCGTCCACTGGGAACCGTCGCTGCGCGTATAGGAGAATTTGCGCGTCGAGAGTTCTGAAGCCAGCACGCGCTGCAATTCGGCTTTCACGTCCGCCGCGCTTTTGCCGAACGGAATGGCATAGCGCTCGGGGCGCCGGGTAACGCGGTCCGGATAGCCGCGCACGACGTCAATGGCGATCAGCAGACGAAAATCGCGCGCCGGCGTTGCGAAATCTTCCCAGGCGCCGGTGGTTGCGAAGATCGACGGGCCGTCCGGCATGCTCGCATCGCCGTGGCCGCTACTCTGATACTTCCGGCCGTTTTCGACCGAGCCGACGCGGGTTTTCACCTGCTCCTCGAGCGAGGCGATGGCGTCGTCCATCGCGCGCGCCGGATCGAGCGGCTCGGGCGACATCACGTCGTCCATGCGGTCGTAAAACTCCTCGACCGCGAGCTGGGACTGTTGCAGCGAAAAATCGCCGTAGTCCGGATTCTTCGCGATTTCGGCGTTGGTCAGCCGCCGCAAGCCGCCGCTCTGTTCACGAACGATCGGCCGGAAACGCTTGAAGCCGGGACTGCCGAGCGAGGGCTCGTGCGCAAACAGAAAATTGCCGCGCCAAAAACGCTTGCGTGCCACGGTTCCATCGGGCTCGCCATCGACGGCGAGGAAGACCCCGGGCGCACCGCCCGACTGCGCCACGCGCCGCACCAGCACCATCACGTGCCCGTACGGATCGGCGTAGACGGTGCCCGGCCGCAGCGTCTCCTGGGTGAGCGGTACGGTATAAAAATCAGTGTTGTCGTCGTTGGCGAGCGTCCGCACCGATCCGGATTGAACGACGTCGCCGACGACGTGCAAATAACGCCCGAACGTCTGGGCGAGCCCGACTTGCTTGGGCGGCTCGCTCTCGGCCGGCGTCGTCGAAGTCGTAGCAACCTCGGCCGGCTCTTTTCCCGCCGCCGGCGCGCCTGCGCTCTGAATGCTCACCCACGCATAGCACTTCGGCGGTTTGCCGCCGCCGCCGCGCGAGCACGTTGAGTAGCCAAACGGCAGCCCCATCTTGAACGCGAAATAGGCGCGCAAAAAATAGACGAGGTCGGCGCAGTCGGGACGCAGCACCATGGCCACTTCGTCTTCGCGCAGACCCAAGTGGTTGAACAGAAGATTGCGCGATCGATCGCGCAGCGCTTCGTGCAGCGCCTTCCACGACGGCGCCGCGTCAAGCGGCGCGTCGTACATCTTCTCGATCCACGCCGAATACAAATTTTCCGTCGCGCGATTCCACGAATTGCGCACCGGCCACACGCTTCCCTAG
>JBAUGC010000758.1:0-5085 GCA_049679485.1 Xanthobacteraceae bacterium | reverse complement strand
GCCTCCTTGCTCGGCGTTGAGGTGGACAAGGTCGTGCCCGTCGTCTTCGTCCTGACCGGCCTGCTGGCCGGTGTCGCCGGCGCCCTCTTCACGGTCAATTACGGCAGTGTGTCGCCGTTCATGGGCGACAACGTCGGCACCAAGGCGATCGCCGCCATGGTGCTTGGCGGAATCGGTTCGATCTGGGGAGCGATCGCCGGCGGCCTGATCATCGGACTGATCGAGACACTGTCGATTTACCTGTTCGGCGGCGACTCGGTCCAGATGGTTGTCTGGGGACTGTTGCTCGCCATCATAATCATTCGACCGCGTGGATTGTTCGGCACCGTCTCGGCCGGCCGAGGGAAAATGTGATGCGGAATCCATCCGCCGCTCGATTCATCGGGACTCGGCGATGAGCGGATATGTTTCCGGCATCGTCGCGATCCTGTGTATCAATCTGATTTTTGCCTACGGCATTTTCGTACCGGCCGCGGCAGGTCAGATCAATCTCGGCGGGGCGGGATTTCAGGCTATTGGCGCGTACAGCGCTGGTTGGCTCTCAAGTGTCGCAATGTTGCCGGTATGGATGACGATCCCGGCGGCGATGCTGATCGCCGGGCTGGTCGGCTTCCTTATCTCCTTCCCGGTCCTGCGCACGCGTGGCGTTTACATGGTGCTCGCCACCTTCGCATTCGGCGAGGCGGTCGCGGGCTTTCTGCTGCGTACGCAGTTCTTCGGCGGAGCGATCGGCATGGTCGTGCCGGCACATGTCGAGGTCTCGATCCTGGTGTGCTCAGCGGTCATTGTGACCTTGCTGACATTCTACCTGATGGCGACGCGGTTCGGCCTCGCCATGCGCTCGACCAACGATGACGAGGCCGTCACGATTCTGATGGGCGTGAACGTGCGCGCCGTCCAGGTCGCTGCGTTCACCATTGGTGGCGCCTTCGCGGGGCTCTCGGGTGCGCTGTATGCGCACAATTTCAGCTTCGTCGAGGCGCAATATTTCAATTCGCTGCTCTCGATCTACGTTCTGCTGTTCGTCCTTATCGGTGGGGTGCAGACAGCCTGGGGACCACTAGTCGGTACGTTGTTCTTCACCTTACTGCCGGAATTCATGCGCGTCGGCGGATCGTGGCGATATGTCGTGTTCGGTGCTGCAATTGTGGTGATGATGATGTTGCGCCCGCAGGGCATCGTGACCCGCGCAATGATCGACCAGTTGTCGCCGCGCCGGTGGGCCCTACGCCGCGCCGAGGCCGGAGCATTGCATGATCGCTAAACCAGCGTTAGCGCTCAACGGCATCACTAAAAGCTTCGGCGGCCTCAGCGTAGTCGAAGATGTGAGCTTCGATGTCCCGGAAGGCGCACGCATGGCGCTGATCGGTCCAAACGGCGCCGGCAAGACCTCATTGTTTAATCTCATTTCCGGCGTCTATCCGATCGACGCCGGCAGCATTGTACTCGACGGCACACCGATCGAAACAATGCCGCCGCGGCTGCGTGTCCGCGCCGGCCTCGCGCGCTCGTTCCAGAATATTCGGCTGATGCCGCATCTGTCGGTCATTGAGAACGTGATGCTCGGGCAACACGTACGGGCCGACGGTTTCGGCGAGTTGTTCGGTCCTCTGGCATGGCAGCGTCACGGTCAATGGCGTCAGCTAGCCGAGGCCAGCCTGCGGGACGCCGGCATTGATGTCGACCCCGACGCGAACGTATCGAGCCTGTCTTACGGCGTTCGCAAACGCATCGAGGTCGTCCGCGCGCTCATGAGCCGGCCGCGACTGCTTATGCTCGACGAACCGGCTGCAGGACTCAATCCGCGCGAAACCGCGGAGCTGTCTGCTTTTCTCAAATCGATCGCACGCGACGGACTGACATTGCTCGTTGTCGAGCATGACATGTCGTTTGTTCATGATCTTTGTGAACAGACCGTCGTGCTCAATTTCGGCCGACTCATCTACCAGGGGCCAACACGCGGCGTCCAGGACGACGAAGAGGTCCGCGCGGCCTATCTCGGCAGCCGGCGTGTTGCGGGCAAAGGAGCGCACTCTGCTGCTTGAAGTCGACAATCTTGACGTCCGGTATGGCCGCACCCATGCGGTCAAAGGCGTTTCGCTGACGGTCGGCGCCGACGAGATGGTGACGGTGCTGGGCGCTAACGGCGCCGGCAAGACTTCGCTCCTTCGAGCATTGCAGGGACTGGTGCCGGTAGCGGGAGGGCGTGTCCGTTTCGACGGCGAGAACATTACTGATCTTTCGCCACCGCGGCGCCTCCGCCGGCACCTCGCGCTCGTGCCTGAAGGACGGCAAATCGTGCTCGGTCTGTCGGTGCACGAGAACCTGCAGATGGGCGCCTACTGCCGCGCGGACCCGGCCGTGCCGCATGATATGGACGCGATCTACGATCGCTTTCCAAATCTGGCAGCAAGGCGAAAGATGTCGGCGTCGGTGCTGTCGGGCGGCGAACAGCAAATGCTGGCGATCGGGCGCGCACTGCTGGCGAAACCAAAATTAATGATGCTGGACGAGCCGTCACTTGGACTTTCGCCATTGCTGGTCGAACAGCTGTTTAACCTGATCGTCAGCCTCCATCGGGATGGCCTTGCCATCCTGCTGGTCGAACAGAATACCCACATGGCGCTCGAAGTAGCCTCGCGCGGGCTGGTGATGGAACTTGGGCGTGTTGTCATGCAGGGTCCGGTGGAAACGCTGCGCCACAACGAGCAGCTCGCTGAGGCCTATCTCGGGCACATTTAGTCGACTTAAGTGGTC
Source organism: Xanthobacteraceae bacterium (assembly GCA_049679485.1). Classification (GTDB taxonomy): domain Bacteria; phylum Pseudomonadota; class Alphaproteobacteria; order Rhizobiales; family Xanthobacteraceae; genus BOG-931. The sequence goes on along the minus strand of JBAUGC010000758.1, from coordinate 2,328 downwards.
AGTTCAGGGAGATTGGTGATGATGAGACTGCAAACCTTGCTTGTGTCGGTTGCGTTGTCTGTTGCGGTCACGCTGCCCGCGCGAGCGCAAGAGATTGTCATCGGGTTGAACATGGTGAAATCCGGTGTTCTCAAGAGCGTCGGTGAAGCAACGGAAACTGCGGTGAATATCGCGGTCGATGAGATTAACGCCAAGGCCGGAATAGGCGGCAAGAAAATCAAGCTGCTTACCTACGACACCGGGAGCGATCCGAAGCAGGCCGCGACCGGCACGCAGAAATTCGCCGAGGACGACAAGGCACTTGCAATCGTCGGTCCATTCTCATCAGGCGAAGCTGCCGTAGCGTTCCCGGTCGGCGAGCGGCTCGGTATTGTGCAGATGTCCAATTCCTCCTCACAGCCGGGCCTGACCGCTAATTACACCTACGCCTGGCGGTTCATTTCCGATGAAGGCAAGCAGTTTACCCGCCTCCTCAACACCCTGAAGAGAAAGTCTATCAAGGTCGACAAGGCGGAAATCCTTTATGTGTCCGACGAACGTGTCTCCAACATCTCCGGAACGCGTTTCTATCCGGCCATCCTCAAGGCAGATGGCATCTCGTTCGGCGAGCCGATCGCGTTCCAGTACAACAGCTTCGATGTCGGGCCCCAGGTGTCGCAGGCGCTCGAACGGAAACCTGACGTCATTGCGCTGGCGGCCACGCCTGATAGCGCCGGTAAAGTAATCAAGGAACTGCGTCGCCAGGGTTTCGAGGGCCGCGTAATCGGATCGCAGATCTTTGCTGACCCCAATTCGATCGACCTATTCGGCCGCGACGCCGACGGGCTTTTGATTGTCGCCGGCTTTTGGTGGGACCGCACCGACGCAACCCGTGCATTCACCAAGAAATTCGCTGAGGAAAATGCCAAACGCGGCCTGACTTCAAAGAAGATCCCGCATCACACTGACGCGAATGCCTACGATATCGTCTATCTGCTCAAGCAGGTGATGGAGCAAATCGGCGTGACCGGCGATCCCGCGAAACTCGCCCAGGAGCGCACCGCAATTCGTGATGCGTTGAAAACCATTCGCTTCAGCGGCATAACCGGCGACAATACCTGCTTTGACGCCCAGCGTGACGCTCGCCTCCCCGGCTACGTGATCGAGATCAGAGACTTGAAATGGAATCTCTTTGACTCATGGCCGGCGGACCCATGTCCGTAAGGCGCCGCGTACGATGAGCGGACGTCGCATCTGCGTTCTCGGAGGCTGCGGGGGTATCGGCAGCGGCATCGTCGGGGCGTGCCTGGCGAACGGCGATAACGTAGCCGTCCTCGACCTCAAGGTGTCGTTGACCCGCCATCCCCCGCCGTCCGGGGTGTATGCTGTCGAGATCGACGGCAGCGACGAAGCTTCGGTATCGGGCGCATTCGCGCTCATCGCGGAGCGGGAGGGTGCGCTCGACGGCTTCGTGAACGCGGCGGGCTTCTTGATTGCACTGCGGCCACTGGCGCAGACGCCGGCCGATGAGTTCGACGCGACGATCGAGGGCAATGTGCGAACCGCTTTTCTGTGCTGCAAAGCGGCAATGGGCCTCCTGGAGAAGGGCGAGGCACCAAGCCTGGTCAATCTCGCCTCCGGGCTCGGCGGTTTCATCCGGCCCCAATATGGCCCCTACGCGGCCTCGAAGGCGGCGATGATTGCGCTTACCAAGACGCTGGCGCTCGAGCACGCGCCGCGAGTGCGCGCTAACGCTGTTGCACCAGGAGCTGTCGACACCGCATTCCTGCGCGGCGGCACCGGACGATCGGACGAACGCAATTCCTCAACTCTCGACATTGCCGCTTACAGCGCGGCGATTCCGTTGCGCCGGATAGCTGTGGTCGAGGACATCGTGGGTCCAATCATGTTTCTGCTCGGCCAGCAGAGCAAGTACATGACCGGCCAAACGCTGTGGGTAAACGGTGGGGCATATATGCCGTGACAGCCCGGAATCGATAGGCCAATCTACCCTCAGAGCGCGCAGCGTCGCCAATCCGGAGATCACCCGAGATCCGAGAGAGGCAATATGGACAAACCTACTCGCCGAGGCATTGTTACGGCGACGGCTAAAGTCGCTGCAGTCAGTTGCATCAGTGCCGCAGCGAACACGCTCGCGCGGGCGGGATTACAGACCACGCAGGCGGCGAGAGAGCTTCCCCACATCGACTCGCTTCTGCGGACGGCCGTTAGCGCGGGAGAAATACCCGGTATTGTTGCGTTAGCGGCTGGCGAAAACGGCTTCGTTTACGAAGGCGTCTTTGGCTGGCGCAGGCTGGGTAGCGGACAGCCGATGACGCGAGATACCGT
>JBAUGC010000757.1:0-1792 GCA_049679485.1 Xanthobacteraceae bacterium | reverse complement strand
CTGGTACAAGAAGACGATGAGCGCGGTATCGTTCGCGTAATGGAGCACCCGGAAGATATTTTCGCAACATCCGAGGGCCCGGACGGCGGATAGTTCAGGCAGAGGCCGCCTCAGTTGGCGGCTTTGTCATTCCCGAGTTAGCGCCTAGCAGATCGAGCGCGGGTGCGCTCCGCCGTGTGATATAATGAGTCTGCGGTCGGGACACATCGCCCCGCCCCAGCATCCGTGGTCTGTTCCGGTGGTCGCGGGACCGGCAAATCAAGCCACGGGTGCCCCGAATGATTAAGCAAGCAACATGGACCGATATCGAACGCGTGGCGAAAGCCATGAGGGCGGATCACCGCAGCGCGTGTGCCGTCGCCGGCACAGACGATCCGGTGACGGCGATACAGGTACTATCCGCGCTGCGCTTCGTCGGCGTGACGATTTGGAAAGATGACGAGCCGATCATTGCATGCGGCGCGGTCTTTCTACACCGCGGCGTGGCCTCGTCGTTCATGTACGCGACCGATCGGTGGCCCGAAGTAGCGACGGAGGCGCGGGAGTTTCTTGGGCACACGGCCAAGAGAATCCTAACGACGGCCGGCATTCATCGCCTGCAAATTCTCGGCATGACCGGGGATCCCCTAGTCGACCTGTGGCGGCAAGCAAGTGGAGCAGAGCGAGAGTCTGTTTTAGCGAAGTACGGCAAGAACGGCGAGGATTTCGATCTTTTCGTCTGTCACTTGCAAGCGCCCGTTGCCCTGGCGAGCTGACAAATGTCTTGGCTAAGCTCGATTTGGGACGACATCACGGGGCAGAATCAAGCCGCCCCCGCCGCCGCTCAATCTGCGCAACAGACGCAGTTGATGGAGCAGCAAAACGCGACGACCAACGCCAACATTGCGACCGGCCAAAACGCGATCGACAACGCGTTTGCGACCTTCACGCCACAATATTACCAGGGCGTCACGCAAGCGTATGAAAACGCCGAAAATCCGCAGCTAACTAATCAATTCGACATCGCCAAAGACCAGCTTACTGCGCAACTCGCCGGCGCCGGCACGCTGAACGGCAGCGTCGGGAACAATGCCGAAGCGTTGTTGCAGCAGGACTATGCGGAGAACGAGGCGCAGATTGCGAGCCAAGCGCAGGACGCTTCGAACCAATTGGAGTCGACCGTTTCGAACGACGAAACGAACCTGACCGCGCTGAACAATTCCGGCAACAATCCTGGTGCGACAGCAACCACCGCTCAAGCCGACGCCGGAGCGATCGTCGCGCCGCAGGCATACCCGACTCTCTCAAACGTTTTCGGCGCCGCGCTGACGCCGACAGCGTCGGCGGCGAAGTCCGCAACTACTGCGGTCGGCCAGTATGCCCCTTTCGCTCAACCCACGATGCCTACTTCTGGCAACGGCAGCGCCGTCTTCAGTTGACGTTTGAATCCGCGTGTTTGGCGGAATCATTCGGGCGCCCTTGTCAGGCAAATTTAATTAGACTTCCCGAACGATGTTCCGCCCCCGCAAATTCTCACCCAAAGATTCGCACTAAGATACTGTCGCGGATGCCTGTCGCAATTGCAGCGGCAGCGTCAAAATGGAAGCACATACCAAGCTAGTTGATTATTGCGCCGCCAGAAGCCGGGGCACCGTCTTTGTTTCCAGGCACTTCTGGCCATGAGCTGACGCGCTAAGTAGCGCAAGATTGTCGACCTGCCACCGCAGGCCGGCGGTGATCTCAAGTCCTTCTACGGATCCGCTCAGATCGATCATGCCTTCCTGCGATACGTAGCATCCGGTTTCGATGGACC
>JBAUGC010000756.1:0-32529 GCA_049679485.1 Xanthobacteraceae bacterium | reverse complement strand
GTTAGGAAGGACTTAATCCACTCGCAAGACCCGTAACCGCATCTCGAATTCCCGACATTGATGCCCCGTGCCGCGGCCCGCGGGACAAAAAAACCGATCGGCTGATCCTTATCAGTTTTATGCCCGTCAGCTGCTCCGGTGCAGTGCACGGCGGCTCAAACGGCAAAGGCCGCTATCCGCCAACCACCTTCGCGCCGAGGGACGCATCAAATTGTTCGAAGAATGACCTCGACCCGGATATCAACAACGGCTAGTTGGTCGTGTAAGTTGGATTTGCGTCTGGCCCGATAGGTTGCTAAGACCAACCTAACAACACTGCTTGTTAACTAGTTCTGCCGTATCTGCGAGGTTCGTTTGCGGACCATGACTGTGATCCTCACGACCTCTACCCCCGTTTGTTGTGTTTCTTTCACCCCCGTCATGGGATTAAATTTGCCTGTCCTGAAAGGGAGGATTTATGGCTAAGAAGTCAAAGAAGCGGCGCGCTTGGACGGCGATCGAGGTTCGTGAACTGAAGTCGATGGCGAAGAAGAAGACCGCCGCGGCGAAGATCGCCAAGAAGTTGAAGAGGACGGAAGGCGCGACGCGTCAAAAGGCCTTCAGCATCGGGCTTTCGCTCGACTCCCGTTCCTGATCCTTACCAAACAGCCAAGCTCTCAAGCGCGAATCGACGCCGGCCTGGACTCCAGGCCCGGCGCGATGTCGCTTGGGTATCGCATGTCGCTCGGGTATTCTGTTGGCGCCAGGCGCGGCAAACTGCCGGCCGGCAGTCCCAGCTGGCTTCGGCATCTAATTAGGAATGATGTCCGGGCCTGCACCGTTCGGACGCGGTTTTGGCCGCCAGCGCCCGGTGCGTTGTCGCGGTAATACGGTCCGGTTCCGTTCAAAAATGGGGTAGGAACGTGCCTGCTGCTAGTAATTTGTAGACCGGATCGTGATATCAGGCGTGCTACGGTGATGGGCACCCTACGATGAACCAGCTTTCGGGCCAGCAGCGGCAGCAACCAGCGAGTTCCGAACTCGCTATGGCGCTGGCTGCATGCAAGCGAGCCTTCCTCGCCGTCGCGCTGTTCAGCGGTATGAGCAACATACTGATGCTCACCGGCGCGTTGTTCATGCTTGAAATCTACGACCGGGTGCTGCCGAGCCGCAGTGTGCCGACCCTGGTCGCGCTTTTGATCCTTGCCGGCGGCCTTTACGCCGCGCAGGGTGTCATCGACGCCATTCGCAGCCGCATCCTCGTACGCATTGGGCATAGCCTCGATGAGGCGATGAGCCTTCGCGTCTTCGACATTATCATCCGGCTGCCGCTGAAAATCGGCAGTAAGGGTGACGGCGCGCAACCGATCCGCGATCTCGACACCGTGCGCGGCTTTCTTTCCGGTATCGGTCCGGTCGCATTGTTTGATCTGCCGTGGATGCCGGTCTACCTCGCTATCTGTTTTCTGTTTCACACCTATATCGGCCTGACTGCGCTCGCCGGCGCAATCGTGCTTGTGATCCTGACCGTAGCGACCGAATTTCAGACGCGGCGGCCGACCCGGAGCGCAACGCAATTTGCTACCGCGCGGAACGCGCTGATGGATTCAAGCCGGCGCAACGCCGAGGCGATTACCGCGATGGGGATGGTCGGCCGGACCGCGCAGCGCTGGAACATCCTCAATCGCAACTACGTCGCCTCGGGCGGCCAGGCAAGCGATGTTGTCGGCGGCCTTGGTGCGTTCTCCAAGGTTTTGCGGCTATTGCTGCAATCGGCAATTCTGGCGGTGGGCGCCTGGCTGGTGATTCATCAAGAGTCCACGCCGGGCATCATCATCGCCGGCTCCATCCTGGGCGGGCGCGCGCTGGCGCCGGTCGACCTTGCCATCGCCAATTGGCGAGGCTTCGTGGCCGCGCGGCAGAGCTGGCACCGGCTGTCGCACTTGCTCGGACATCTGCCGGCACGCACCGAACCGATGGCGCTCCAGCCACCTACGAAAACGCTCGTTGTGCAAAACGCCGCCGTCAATCCGCCGGGCGAACAGAAGATCGTGTGCCAGGAGGTGAACTTCACGCTCGCAGCAGGTAAAGCGCTCGGCGTGATCGGTCCGACGGCTTCTGGAAAGTCATCACTGGCGCGCATGCTGGTTGGCGTGTGGACGCCGGCACGTGGCAGTGTGCGCCTTGACGGCGCTGCGCTTGAGCAATGGTCGCCGGAGGCGCTCGGCCGGCACGTCGGCTATTTGCCACAGGACGTCGAGCTGTTTCCCGGCAACGTCGCACAGAACATCGCGCGGCTCGAGGATCCGCCCGATGCCGAGGCGGTGCTCGCCGCCGCGAAGGCGGCGGGTGTGCACGATCTCATCGTCAATCTGCCAAACGGCTACGAGACCAACGTCGGCGATCACGGCAGCGCGTTGTCCGCCGGTCAGGCCCAGCGCATTGCGCTGGCGCGCGCACTTTACCGCGATCCGTTCCTGGTGGTGCTCGACGAGCCCAATTCCAATCTCGACGCCGAAGGCGACGAAGCGTTGACTCGCGCTATTCTCGGCGTTCGCGCACGGGGCGGTATCGTCATCGTGGTCGCCCATCGCCCTAGCGCCATCGCCGGTGTTGACTACATTCTGGTGATGGCTAAGGGCCGCCAGCAGCAGTTCGGACCGAAAGAGGAAGTCCTCAATCGTGTCATTCAGCCGAGCACGCCGCCGCGGGCGCTGAAAGTAGTGCCCGAACAGGGCGGGGGCGTTGGATGAACGGCCCGGCGCGAGCAGGCTGGTCGGCTTCGATCCACCGGCACATTGTCGTGGGATGCGCGGTCGTAGCGTTCCTCGCCATCGGACTTGGCGGTTGGGCATCGACCGCAGAGATCTCCGGCGCGCTCATCGCGCAGGGCTCGCTGGTGGTTGATTCCAACGTCAAGAAGGTCCAGCACCCGACCGGCGGCGTCGTCGGTGAGGTTCGCGTGCGCGATGGCGATCACGTGAAGGCCGGCGACATTCTGGTTCGCCTCGATGAGACAGTGACCCGCGCCAATCTCGCGATTGTCACCAAGAGCCTCACCGAACTCTACGCGCGCCGCGCGCGGCTGGCTGCCGAGCGCGATGGCGCCGATACGGTCGCAGTCCCTAAGGAGCTCGCCAACAAGGCCGACGATCCCGACGTAGTGGAAGCGCTTGGAAGCGAGCGCAAGCTGTTCGAGCTGCGGCGCAAGACCCGGCTGGGGCAAAAAGACCAGCTGCAACAGCGTATCAAACAATTGAACGAGCAGATCACCGGCCTCACTGCGCAGCAGGACGCCAAGTCCAAGGAGATTTCCCTGATCGATCAGGAACTCCAGGGCGTGCGGGATCTGTGGGCGAAGAATCTGGTGCAGATCAACCGGCTGACGTCGCTCGAACGCGAAGCCGCGCGTCTGCAAGGCGAACGCGGCCAACTTATCGCTTCCGCCGCCGAGGCGAAGGGCAAGATTGTCGAGACGCAACTGCAAATCATTCAAGTCGATCAGGAGCTAAGCAGCGACGTCGCCAAGGAACTGCGCGAAACCGACAGTAAGGTTGGCGAATATGTCGAGCGCAAGGTGACGGCCGAGGACCAGCTCAGGCGCACCGATCTGCGCGCGCCGCAAGACGGCGTCGTTTTCCAGTCAACGGCGAACACCGTCGGCGGCGTCATCGCTGCCGGCGACACGGTCATGCTGATCGTGCCCGAATCCGACACGCTTTTGGCCGAGGCCAAAGTCGAACCAAAGGACATCGATCAGGTGCAGTTTGGTCAGCCGGTCGTGCTCCGCTTCTCGGCGTTTAATATGCGCACGACGCCTGAAATCAACGGCACTGTCGTCCGGGTTGGCGCGGATACGACTACCGATCAGCGTACCGGGCAGAGCTATTATCTCGTCCGCATCGCCATGACAGCCGACGAGATCGGCCGGCTCGGCGACGTCAAACTCACGCCGGGTATGCCGGTCGAGGCCTTTATCCAAACCGGCCAGCGCACCCTGGTTTCATATCTGGTTAAGCCGCTGCGCGATCAGCTGATGCGCGCGTTCCGGGAGAAGTGAGTTCGGTCGTTCCGGGCGCCGCATTGCGAGCCCGCATTCTCCCGTCTGCCGCTTCCCTGCTATAGTATCGGTCTATGCGAAGCGGGTCTGCCAGACCATGAAGCGAATTGCTCGTTGGGCGCGCCAGTTCGGCATCGCGCGGGCAGTATGCATTGTGCTCCTGTTCGGGCTGGTGCCGCTTCGCATCGCCGACCCGCGGCTGTTGCAGGAAGCGCGGCTACGCACGTTCGATCACTTTCAAGTCCTGCGACCACGGGAACAGACGTCACGGCCGGTCGTGATTGTCGACATCAATGAGGAAAGTCTAAAGCAGATCGGGCAGTGGCCGTGGCCGCGCACCATCTTGGCCGATCTGGTCGACCGGCTGACAGAACTCGGCGCCGTCGCCATCGGCTTCGACGTCGTCTTCGCCGAGCCTGACCAACTGTCGCCCAATCTTGTGGCATTGACGCTGCGCGATCTCGACGATGCGACGCGCGCGCGTATGCGCAGCCTGCCCAGTAATGACGAAATCTTTGCCGCTGCAATCCGACGCTCGCGTGTCGTGCTCGGCGAATCCGTGTCCGACAGCAGCTCCGACGACGAAGCGCCCGAAGGTTCCGGCTACGGCGTCATTACCGCAAAAGGTGCCCCGGACCCGCGCACCTTTCTGGTCTCGTTTCCGAGTCTGGTGCGCAATATTCCGATCCTTGAAAAAGCCGCCGCCGGCCGTGGTATCTTCACCGAGGCCGACGAGCGCGATGGAATTGTCCGGCGTGCCCCGGTGATCATGCATGCCGGCGATGCGTTTGTGCCCTCGCTGCCGCTGGAAATGCTGCGCGTGGCAACCAATTCCAACTCGCCGGTAATTCGCTCCGACCAAAACGGCATTCAAGGCGTTGGCTTCAGCCGGTTTCGGCTACCGACTGACAGAGAGGGCCGATTGTGGATCTATTTCAATCACCACGATCCCAAGCGCTATGTGTCGGCCAGGGATGTCTTACATGGCCGCGTCGATGCCGACCGCATCAAAGGCAAACTGGTGCTGGTCGGCACCTCGGCCATCGGCCTGCTGGATCTGCGGACGACGCCGCTTGATCCGGTGATTCCCGGCGTCGAGGTGCACGCACAGGTCATCGAGAGCATCTTGAGTAATGCGCTGCTTTCAGCGCCGAGTTGGGCGATCGGCGCCGAGGTGGTAACCGCTGTGGTATTCGGCCTTGCCATCATCATTGCCGCGCCGATGTTGCCGGCCGCGATCGTGGTCGCACTCGGCGCCGGCTTGATTGCCGGTTTCGTCGGCCTGGCATGGTACTTCTTTGTCGCTCACAACCTGCTTATCGATTTCACCTATCCGTTGTTCTCGTGCTGGCTGATCTATCTGGTGCTCACGTTCGTCAACTATTTCCGCGAACAACGGCAGCGCCAACAGATCCGCTCCGCATTCGGCTTTTACCTGTCGCCGCCGCTCGTCGAACAGCTGGCGAAATCTCCCGAAAAGCTGGTGCTGGGCGGCGAAGAACGCCGCATGACCATCCTGTTCAGCGACGTGCGCGGCTTCACCACCATCTCCGAACACTACAAGGACGATCCGCAGGGTCTCACCCAGCTGATGAACCGCTTCCTCACGCCACTGACCAACGCCATCATCGAGCGCAAGGGGACCATCGACAAATATATCGGCGACGCCATCATGGCGTTCTGGAATGCGCCGCTCGACGACGGCGAACACGAAGCCAATGCCTGCGCCGCGGCGCTGGAAATGCTGTCCCGCGCCGAAGATCTCAATGTCGAACTCAAGCGCGAGGCGGAAGCGAACGGCGGCGTTTACATGCCGCTCCGCATTGGCATCGGGCTCAACAGCGGCCCGTGTGTCGTCGGCAATATGGGCTCCGACTTCCGCTTCAACTATTCGGTGCTGGGCGACACCGTCAATCTTGCCTCACGGCTGGAATCGCGCACCAAGGACTATCGGCTCTCGATGGTGATCGGTTCACGCACGGCGGAGGGCGCGAAAAGCAAGTACGCCACGATGGAAATCGACCTCATTCAGGTAAAAGGCAAGAAGCAGCCGGAGGTCGTGTATACGGTGCTCGGCCCATCCGAGGTCGATGAGGATCCGCGCTGCGGGCAGCTGCTCGATCTCAATGCGCAAATGCTCACGTCCTATCGCAAGCAGCAGTGGGACGAGGCCAAGCGATTGATCGATCGCTGCCGCAAGGTCGCCAACGGTTTCGGCGTTAACGGTCTCTATGACATGTACATTGAACGCATGGCGGCTTATCAAAGCGACCCGCCGCCGTCCGACTGGAACGGCGTCTACGAAGCCGAGTCGAAATAACTTACGCGACGCGGTCACGTCGCAGGCGGCGCGTTGTGCCGCGGTGGGAGGTTCTGCTCTATGGCAACAAGTTACGATCGGATCCTGACCACGCATGTCGGCAGCCTGGTGCGCCCGCCCGAGCTGACCAAATACATCGAGGCGATCGATAGCGGCATCAAAATCGATCAATTGGCCTTCGACCGGTGCCTGGCCGATAGCATCGCCGAGGTGGTCAGGCGGCAGCAGCAAGCCGGTGTCGACGTCGTCAGCGATGGCGAGTTCGGTAAATTTCGCAGCTGGTCGTTCTACGTCCTTGATCGACTTTCCGGTATTGAAGAACGGGCAGTCGAGACGGCGCGCGGCGCCGGTCGCGATCAGCAACTATTTCCGGACTTCTACGCCGACTACTTCCCGACGCAAAAGCTGCCGAAGCGCGGCACCGTGGTCTGCGTCGGCCCGATCGCCTATAAAGGCCAGGCGGCGGTCCAGAAGGACATCGCGATCTTTAAGGCCGCGTTGAAGGGCGCGACTGTCGCCGATGCCTTCCTGCCCGTGGTAGCGCCCGCCAGCGCCGTTCCCCGTTCGAAGAATGAATACTACAAGGACGACGAGGAGTTTCTGTTCAGACTCGCTGAAGCCTTGCGCGAAGAGTACAAGGCGATTGTCGATGCCGGGTTGATGGTTCAGATCGACGATGCCTTCCTGCCCTACATGTATGACGTGGCATTCGGCGCCGACCAAATGGCGCAATATCGGAAATGGGCGGAGGTGCGGATTGACGCGCTCAATCACGCCATTGCCGGATTGCCGGAGGATCGCATCCGTTATCACATCTGCTGGGGCAGCTTTAACACGCCGCACGTCACCGACGTGCCGCTCATGGACATCGTCGATCTGGTGCTCAAGGTGAAGGCTGGCGCGTACTGCATCGAAATGGGCAACCCGCGTCACGAACATGAGTGGCGCGTGTGGGAAAACGTAAAATTGCCCGCTGGGCGCAAGCTCATTCCCGGCGTCATCAGTCACGTCACCAACGTCGTCGAGCACCCGCAGCTCGTCGCCGAACGCCTCACTCGCTTGGCCAGACTGGTCGGACGTGAGAATGTCATGGGCGGAACGGATTGCGGCTTCGCTCAGTCGCCATACGTGCGCCGCGTACATCCGTCGATCATGTGGGCCAAGCTCGAAGCGCTCGCCGAGGGCGCGCGGCTGGCTTCGCAGGAATTGTGGGGCAGGAAGGCGGCTTAAATTTTCCCTGCCGTCAGATCAGGCCGCTTGGGCCGAACGCTCGATAATTGCCCGCAACTCCGGCACGCAGGACCCACAATTCGTGCCGGCTCGCAGTGTGCGACCGATATCCCCGACATTTGTTGCGCCGGCCGCAATAGTCGCGCGGATTGCGCCGAGGCCGACCCCAAAACAGGCGCAGATCACCGGCCCGATCTCGGCCATTCCGTCGGCACTGCGGCCGGAAAGAACCATGCGCCGGTCCCGCTCGGCTATCGTGCCGGACTCAAACAGCGTGCGCACCACGTCCCATTGCGGCGGCGCGTGTTCTGGTCCGACGAAGATACTGCCGTCGAACCGGCCGGAGCTGAACGCAGCAATACGCGTTACGCCGCGTGATTGATCGATGTACTCGGCAAGTTCCGCACCATCCGGCATCAAGCGCGGCGCAAGTTCATGCCAGAACGCCGGCGGTTCGTTGGTCGCAAGCAAAAGCCCAATGCCGCCAGCCACAGCCACGCGCGCGTACCACGTCCCGGCCGGCAGTCCGATCAATAGACGAGTCAGAACAAAGCCGCGGTAGGCATAGGTGATCGGCTCGATGCGCGCCGGGGTGGCCTTGGCCTCAGGCTGGCCGGAAACGGGATCGTTGGCCGCCGAGACCGTGTCGCCGACGCGCGCGTGAGCGGCCGTGGCGTCGCTCCAGTGAATCGGAGCGAAGATCGAGCCGCGCTGTTGGCCGGTTCGCAGCACGACTTTGAGGACCACATTGCCGTATGGCGTCGTGATCTTGGCGAAACCCCCGTCGGCGAGCTTTGCCTTCTCAGCGTCCGCCGGATGGACTTCAACAAACGGCTCCGGCGAATGGACGGACAGACGCGGACTTGTTCCAGTACGCGTCATGGTATGCCATTGGTCGCGCACGCGCCCGGTATTGAAGCGCAGCGGAAAGGCTTCGTTCGTCGCGGCGTGCAACCGGGGCGATTGTGGGGCGACGAAGCGAGCGCGGCGGTCTTCCGTGAAAAACCCGCCCACGCCGAAGAAGCGCTGCTCAAACCTCGGCTCGCCGGCGCGCGCCGGCCACATCACCGCGTCGAGCGCGTCATAAGCCTCATCGGACAGTGACGCCAGCGCGCCGATATCGAAGTCGCGCCGCCCGCCGTTTTCAAAAGCGGATAGCGCTGCGTGCTCGCAAAAAACGTCGGCCGGCGATCGGTAGTCAAACGCCGCGCCGAAATTCAGACGCCGAGCCACCTCATTGACGATCCACCAGTCGGGCCGGGTCTCACCCGGCGGCGGCAGAAAAGCGCGCTGTCGCGAGATCCGCCGCTCCGAGTTGGTGACCGTACCGTCTTTCTCGCCCCAGGCGGCGGCGGGCAGCAGCACCTGCGCTCCGGCATCGACGGTGTCATTGCTCAATACGTTCTCGGAGACGACGAACAAATCAAGATTCTGCAGCGCGGCGCGCATCGCGCCGGCGCGCGGCAGCGACACCGCCGGATTGGTCGCCATGATCCAGAGCGCCTTGATTGTTCCACGCTCGATGGCCTCGAACATATCGACGGCTTTGAGACCCTCGCCGGTCACGAGCCGAGGCGCATTCCAGAACCGGCGGACGCGGTCGAGCTCTGCGGGCGAAAAGCCCATATGAGCCGCAAGCTGATTGGCGAGCCCGCCGACTTCGCGTCCACCCATGGCATTAGGCTGCCCGGTGAACGAGAACGGTCCCATGCCGGAGCGGCCGATGCGGCCGGTCGCAAGATGGACGTTGATAATGGCGTTTACCTTGTCCGTGCCTTGCGCAGATTGATTGACGCCCTGCGAGTAGCAGGTGACGACGCGTTCCGTGGAGCGGAAAAGCTCGAAGAAACGCGCCACATCAGCTTCGTCGAGCGCGGTTGAACGCGCTGTTGCCGCCACGTCGCCGGCAATTTCACAGCCCCGCGCGAGCGCTTCATCAAAGCCCGTCGTGTGCGAATCGATATAGCCGCGATCAAGCGCCTGCGTTTGGGCGAGGTGCGCGAGCAAACCGCAGAACAAAGCGGTGTCCATGCCCGGCGCGATCGACAAGAACAGATCGGCATCCTCGGCTGTCGCGGTTCGGCGTGGATCGACGACGATCAGCTTGGCGCCACGCTCGGACCTCGCGGCCACAATGCGCTGGTAAAGAACCGGATGGCACCACGCTGCGTTCGACCCGACCAGCACGACAAGGTCAGCTTCATCGAGATCCCGATAAATACCGGGTACGGTGTCGGCACCGAAGGCGCGGCGGTGGCCGGCGACCGAGGATGCCATGCACAAGCGCGAATTGGTATCGACGTTGGCGGAACCGAGGAAGCCTTTCATCAGCTTGTTGGCGACGTAATAGTCTTCGGTGAGCAATTGGCCCGACAGATAAAACGCAATGGCGCCCGGTCCGTCGCGATCGACAATCGCGCGCAATCTCCCGGTTACGGTGTCGAGCGCCGTGTCCCAATTGACGCGAACCAGCGAACCGTCGGCCTGCCGCAGCATCGGATGCAGCAGGCGCTGATCGAGCGCGAGCGTCTCGCCGAGCGCGGCGCCCTTCGAGCACAGCCGTCCGAAGTTGGCGGGATGCCGGGGATCGCCCGAAATCGTCGCGCCGCCGTTGCCGTCCGGTATAGCCAGGACGCCGCAGCCGACCCCGCAGTATGGACAGGTCGTGCGGACGGCATGCGAATGCGGCGGGAGCGCGTTCATGTCAGTTGTGCACCATCCGTCGATTGCTCGCGGAAATCGGCCTCACGCGGCACGGCGCTCGGCCAGCACCCGACCGAAGATGAGATCCTCGCGGAATGACTCAATCGACGCACCCGAGCGGATGAGATCGAGATACCAAAGCGCGTCGCTGGTATCGCCAAACAGTACTGCGCCAACGAGGCGTCCGCCGGCAACGACCAGCTTCTTGTAGATGCCGAGGCCAGGGTCGGCGAACATGATCGGTTCCGTGCCGGCCCCGCCGAGAAAGTCGCCGGCAGAGAACACGTTCACGCCCGACACCTTGAGATTGGTAGCGTTGACGCTGCCGCCATACGTCGCCTCGCGGCCAGCGAGCCGATCGGCCAGCACGCGCGCCTGTTCGTAAGCGGGCTCGACCAAGCCGTAGCAGACGCCGCGATGCTCCGCGCACTCCCCGATCGCGAAGATGTCGGCGGTGTTGCTCGATAGATGATCATCCACGACGATGCCGCGATTCACCGCGAGGCCGGCCGCGTTCGCGAGCTCTGCGTTGGGTTTGATGCCGACCGCGACGACGACCATTTCCACTTCGATCTTGCGGCCGTTCTTGAACTCCACCGCCTCAACGTGCCCATCGCCGATGAAACGACTGGTCGCGGCTTCAAGCAGGACCTCGACGCCCTTCGCTTCGACGGCGCGCTTCAGGAGCGAAGCGGCGCGCACATCGAGCTGACGTTCCATCAGGCGATCCATGAGATGAACGAGCGTGACCTTGGCGCCGGCTTTGGCGAGGCCATAGGCCGCTTCGATGCCCAACAGCCCGCCGCCGATCACAACGACGCGCGCGCCGCGACGCGCCGCCCCGGAAATTGACTCCACGTCGGCCAAGTCGCGGAACGTCAGGACGCCACGCAGATCGCTGCCTTCCACCGGCAGGCGGATGGCGCGCGAGCCGGTGGCAAAGACGAGCTTAGCGAACCCGAGCATCTTGCCGTCGTCGAGCGTTACGATGCGCGCCGCGGTATCGACCGCTGTCGCCACGGCGCCGTAACGCAAAGTTACACCGCGATCGCGCCACCAGCTTGCCGGCTTGAGCAAAGTCTCGCTTGCCGGCACATCGCCCGCGAGCACCGAAGACAGCAAAATGCGATTGTACGCGAGCCGCGGCTCGGCTCCGATCACCGCGATCGCGTAGCGGCCCAGCGCGCGGTGAACGAGTTCGTCGCACAGGCGCGCCCCGGCCATGCCGTTGCCGACAATGACGAGCGGTTCACTCACGCCGGGCTCTTATTCGGCGGCGGCGCTATGGCCGTAGGCCTCGCCGATCATGTATCCGGACAGCACCGTGTAGGCGGCGCCCCAAGCGGCGGCGAGGTCAGGCGTCCACGCGTCGCCAAGACCACGCTCCAGTGTCCACAACAGTGCCGCTCCCACCGGTGTGTAATCGGCTGCCTTCACGCCATAACCGACGTGACGCTTCGCGAGTGCGCTCGCAGCCGGCAGAATCCCTTCGAGATTGCTTAGACCGCTGACGACGACGGCCAGCGTCGCCATCAGCTTGCGGCCCTGTTCCGCCATGTCACCGCGAAATAGCGGCTTTACCGCCGGAGCGATTTCGAACAGCCTCCCGTAGAACAAAGCGGCGGCTTGCTCGGAGATGGGCGCGACTTTTTTGAAGCTCTCCTGAATTGCCTTCACCTGGTCAGGCGTCATTGCCCTGTTCCCTTTCTGCAGTCGATCCACACGACCGCGTGCACGGCGGCGTCAAGATAGGGAATTCAAGCATCGTGCCAGCGCCTGCCGGGGCAGAAACCCAACGCGATGAGCTACTTAACTCCGGGCCGTCTGACGACCCTCGGAGCCAGATGGCCTAGGCTGCGATCACGTTGCTGAAGTCTTGGGCATGTCGGGTGGGCGACGCATGCAACGATCGGGACCCGACCGCGCCAGCGTGAGTAATTTCGCTCGATCCAACAATTAAGGAGTCACGGCCTGCCGAATTCAGGCGTTGGCACGTGCCTTGCTCGTTGAAAGCAAACCACCTCGGACGGGCCGGCACCAATGCGTACCCACAAAGTGGAACAACTTATCATCGCGACCGTGGGCTTCTTTTGGTGCTTTCTGATGTGGTTCTCGACGGCCGCGTTCAGCCCGAGCATCGCCGCTGAATATCATCTCGGCATCAAGGAGCTCGGCCTGCTGGCGAGTTCGGCGATCTGGATGGCGCCGATCGGTCGCATTGTTGCGGGATGGGCGTCGGATCGTTTCGGTGCTCCACGGACATTCGCCGCGATTCTGGGCGGCTGCGGACTGGTTTCCATCGCTTCCGCCTTCACCACCAGCTACGAACTACTTTTCGCCGAGCGGGTCGTCGTCGCCATCGCCGGCGTTTCGTTCGTCGTCGGCATTCAGCACGTCGCACAATGGTTCGACGCCCACGAGATTGGCACTGCCGAGGGGCTCTACGCCGGCACCGGCAATGTTGGAGCTGGCGTCGGCGCGCTGCTGCTGCCGCGCATTTTCGGCACGGACTACCATTCCGCCTTCCTCTGGCTCGGCGTATTCGCGCTGGTGGTCGCGGCTTGGTATCTGTGGCGGGGCGAAGCCGCCAAGACAACAGAGCGACGAAGCGCGGCCCGCCGCGGCGCCGACGTTCGCGGTGCGGTATTTGTCTGGAGCCGATTTATCGCGATCGCGCTGACGCTTGCTTACGCGATGTCATTCGGATTGGAGATCGCGATGAACGCCTGGCTGCCGGGCTACTTCACCCGCGGCTTCCATGATGAACTGCTGGGACTGGGCTTCACCGGCGTAGCCGGCCTGCAGATTGCGGCCGGCACATTCGCAGCGGTGGAATCGTTCAATGCATCGCTGTTTCGACCGTTTTCAGGATTCATGTCGGATCTGTTCCAGCGCAGGGGCTGGACACCGCTGCCCTTGATCGCCAAGGAGCTGCCCTATGCACCGCGCCTGCATTGGCTGGGGATCGCGCTGATCCTGATCACGTTGGCCATGATCGGACTGACGGTCGCGGGCCTTTTCGGCTCGCTGCATTTGTCGGTGGCCGTGCTCGTGGCCTTCGGCATTTTCCTGTCGTTTGGAACTGGCGGGACGTTCGCGCTCGTGCCGCTGTTGTTTCCCGACCGCCCCGGGATCGCCGCCGGCTTTATTGGCGGAATCTCGACCGCGGGCGGCATCGTGTATCCGCTGATTTTCGCCGGCGCCGCCAACATTCACATGGGATATCTGTACGTCGCGATCTATATGTTCGTGCCGTTCGTGCTGTTTTACTTTTGGGCCGCGCGCTACGAGCGGCATCCCGAAGAGTACGGTTTGTTTGACCGCCGCTTGGTCGGTCAAGAAACGTGATGTTCGACTCGGCGCCGCTCTCGTCAGGCTTGGAAGAAAGGAACGCGCATGAAATCTGTTGAGGCCAATGTTCCGCACGAGCCATGGTACAAATATGGCGTCGCATTCCTTTTATTGGAAATGGCAATTGCGATCGCCGTCAGCGGCTATTCGCTCTATATGACATTCAACGGCCTTGGGGGCTTCCCCGGCAAGCACTAAGGCGCGGCCCTTGCGGCGGCATGCTCGCGCGTCTGGTACGAATCCGGGTGAAGTGGAGCGGCCCTAAAACCATAGTTGACCGGCACCTACTGAATTCGTCTCATATTCTGACCGCCGCAAACGAGGGCGCAGCCTTCGACCCTGATGGTATCGTGGTCGACTTCGACGACATGTCCCGGATAGGTTTGGCCGTTGTCCACATTGTAAAGTGGTCCCGACCATTTCCCCGGGCCATCCGGCATCATTGTGAATACTGCAATGCCAACGAGCGGCCGGCCCCGCTTGTTGGGGTCGGGATTGTTCTTGTCGGTCCAGGAAGTGCCGGTCGCCGGATCAATCGGCGACTTCGGGCTCACTATAACTGCGCAAAGCCCCTGGCCGCAGGAATTTACGCGCACCCTCGCGCCGTCCTGCGCCAGCCAAAGGCCTCTTGGGTCAGCGTGTGCGGTGCCGGTAAATACTGCGACAGCGAGCGCGGACGCGCTGCAGAAATTGAAGAATTTCATTGGGGTCCTGCCGGGGGTTCCGCGGAACTTTGCGTCATCTGAGCGCCGCAAGCGACCTTCGGTTCCGATTCGGAACCGCCGGTTTGATGCGGTAGCGGCGAGTGTTTTCGCAGTTCGGATAAAAATCGGGAACCGTGGCAACCTTAAGGTCTAGTACGGCAGACCGACGTAATTTTCGGCAAATACCGTCGCAGCCGCCTTCGATCTGAACAGGTAATCAAGCTCGGCAAGCTGAAGCTTTTGATCGAACGGATTTTCGGAGATCCGGTGCAGCAGCATGGTCATCCACCACGAGAACCGTTCGGCTTTCCAGATCCGGGCCAACGCGCGATCGGAATAATGATCGAGGCCGGCGTCGGATTTCTCGGCATAGTGCTCGACCAGCGCCTGTGAGAGGTAGCGCACGTCGCTTGCGGCGAGATTGAGGCCTTTCGCGCCGGTCGGCGGTACGATGTGGGCGGCGTCGCCGGCGAGAAACAGCCGGCCGAAACGCATCGGCTCGGCGACAAAGCTGCGCAGCGGTGCGATGCTCTTTTCGATCGAAGGGCCGGTGACAAGGCGATCACGCGCCTCCTCATCCAACCGGGGCTTCAACTCTTCCCAGAAGCGTTCGTCGGGCCAAGCCTCGATGTCCTCGGCCAGACTGCATTGCAGATAGTAGCGGCTGCGCGTCGGCGTTCGCATCGAGCAAAGCGCGAAACCAAGCGGGTGGCGCACGTAGATCAGCTCTTCCGAGACCGGCGGCGTATCGGACAATACGCCGAGCCAGCCGAGTGGATAGACCCGTTCGTGCGTCGTGATGGCGACGTGCGCAACGCTCTTGCGGCTGATGCCGTGAAAGCCGTCGCAGCCGGCGATGAAGTCGCAGGTGACCTCTTGCGCTTTGCCGTCAGCTCGAAAGGTCACGCGCGGCTTGTCGCTCAGGATTTCATGCGGGCTGACATCGTACGCGGCATAGATCGTCGGCGCGCCAACCGCCGCGCGGCCGTCCATCAGGTCCTTGGTGATTTCAGTCTGCCCATAGACCATGACCGCCTTGCCGGTCATCTCCTTAAAGGAGATGCGATGGCGAGTGCCGTTGACGCAGATTTGCACGCCCTCGTGCACCAGGCCGTCTTGGTGCATGCGCGCACCAACGCCCGCCTCGTCGAGCAGATCCATGGTGACTTGCTCGATGACGCCGGCGCGCACACGGTCAAGAACATATTCGCCGGTTTGCCGTTCAAGAATGACGTTGTCGATGCCGTGCTTGTGCAGGAGCTGGCCGAGCAGCAAGCCCGCCGGTCCGGCACCGATGATGGCGACTTGGGTGCGCATGTTTTCTTATTAGCAGTGGCAAGGGGCAAGGGAAGGATATCGCTTGCGCGCAGTCGAAAATTGATTTTGGTCAACCTGATTTGTCACGCGCCGCTGAAATTATTCCCGGTTTTATCCCGGCCGGCTCCATGCGCCCGCAATTCCCATCGCCTCGACAAAAGCCCGCCGCACCTCCTGCGGTTGGCCGTAATGGAAGCGGAACTCCTTAAGGCGCAGGTTAAGAAGCGGATGCTTGTCAAACTCAGCAAGGGTCACGCCCTCGGTGTTGAGTTCGCGCGCCATGTTCGGCAGCGAGATGCAATGCGCCGCATTGGCGCTGCGGATGATGCCGCCGGGTTCGTTGCCCGCCGCCATGGCCTCCATGTCCGCAAAGAAGCGTTTGCGCATCATGGTGATGCCGATGTCGCTCGACCGCAGATTCTCCTTGGTGCGGTCGGCAATGCGGCCCTGGCCGGTCCAGGCGACGATGTCCTGATTGATGATGTGGCTGGTGATGAGCCGGCCGTTTTCGTCCTTGAGCGGGCTCACCCAGGTTGGGACTTGCTGTTGCACGTAGGGCTCACGGCCCTTCGGCACCCGCATGAAAAACCATGCCACGCTCAACGTGTTCTCATCGTCAACCGGCACGCGCCATTCGAAATGGCTGCCGAGATAGAAACCGTTCGGCCACAGCGCAACCCGCCCGACCGTCCAGTAGCGGTCTTCTTCACTCTGGCCTTCGCGTACGCGCTTGTAGACAAAACCGTGCTCGAATTCTTCGAATTTCAGTTTGAGATGTTTCGCCGCGGCGTTGCCGTTGCCGCCACGCTGCCGGCTGCCCCAATTGTCGTGCATCCACTCGAAGTGCACCGGATCGATTGAGTTCTCCTGGCACTGAAACCAGTTGCAGGGCACGTCTGCGAGTACGATCTCGCGAAAGCCATTGGGCCAGGTAAACGGTTCCCACACCGGCAGTTCAGGCGCCGGCCTCGGACCGAGATACGCAAAGATCAGGCCTGCGCACTCCTTGACCAGATAGGCTTTGGCGTCACAGCCGGCCCGCGACGGCTTGGGGCTGGCAATGTCCTCGTAAGGCTGCTCCACACAGCGGCCGGTCTCATCCATCAGCCAGCCATGATAGCTGCAGCGAATGCCGGTTTCCTCGACCCAGCCATAGGACATGTCGGCGCGGCGATGCGGACAGTGGCGGTCGATGAGACCGTACCGCCCGCCGCGGTCGCGGTAGAGAACAAGGTCCTCGCCCATAATGCGCACTGGTTTGATCGGATTGGCATCGAGCTCGCTTGCGCCTGCGATCGGCTGCCAATAACGGCGGAGGAGCTCGCCCATGGGCGTGCCAGCGCCGACCCGGGTGAGCATTTCGTTACGCGCCGCAGTCAGCAAACTCTTCCTCCCTGGTTGGGCGGGGCAGGTGCTTGCTGACGATTATTCCACCCCAGGCATTGTGCATGGAAGGCAAATTCGGCGGATTTTGAGGTTGCATTGCGGACATGCGCAAAGGCCAAAGGCAATTAGCTACTTGCGGATGCAATATCGTCATAATACAACTTGAATGGATGGCGCTGGACGAGGCCATAGTTGACCAGTTTGCCGCGGCTATCGCCGAGACTTTGGCTCGCCACCGTATTAATGGACCTTTCGGGCAGCTATTGGTCGGCGAATTAACGAGAGCTGTTGCGGGGGTTCTGGGTCCGCTTGAGTTCGAAAGCGGCGCGCAAATATTTGACGGCATTCACGAGGCCATTCCGAAAAAGGCACGCCGCGCTCCTCCTTGACAGCTCACGCCCGGCTCCGGCGCCGTTTGTTTTCAATCAAATCCAAAATAATTTTTTATCGGCCATTCAACATTTGTTCTGTTTTGTGGCGGCATGCACGCCGACCAGCATACGGGGACCAGAGCGGAATGGTTAGCCGCAGCGGTCAACCATGTCGGTCGGCGCAGCCTTGAGCGCTGGTCAACGCGCGCGCGGCGTGATGAACGGCACGCGAAAGCGGTGCGCACCGGCGTTGTCCTGTCATTGTTTTTCGTGCTGCTGATGGCGGCGCTGCTGGTCGGCGGGCGTGCGATAATAGATCCGTTGATGCTGGCGGCCTCGGGCGACAGCGAGGCGAACCGGATCGGCGAAATTGTTTATACGATGCCGGACGGGGCTTTTTGCCGGCACCTTTCGTTCGACAACGTGACCGGGACTGTCACGGAGCGTACCGTCGAGCAATGCGACGAGAATATCGGCAGGCCTAAGCGCGCCAGAACGGGTTTTACGTGGGGCAAACACTGAGCGTCGTGATCTCCTCAACCGCAATTAGAACTTGACGTAAACTGCGGTATCCACGGCGCGGATCGCGCCCGTCCGAAAACCGTTTCGTTTCCTCTTTGCGGATCATGCTCTAGGGTGCCCCGCTCGCTCGGGGGGAGCCTGTCCACACAAAAGGGAAACAAAGTATGCCGCGCACAGTGCGTCTCACGTGCTTGCTGACGTTACCGGTCGGTCTACTGCTTATTGGTCTTACCGTTGCCTTTGCTCAAGGCACCCCGGAACAGCGCCAGGCTTGCGCACCCGATGCGATGCGGCTGTGCTCAGACTTTATCCCGGACGTTCCGAAAATCACCAAGTGCATGAAGGCGAAGTACAAGGAATTAAGCGAGCCCTGCCGTGTTGCAATGGCCCACAAGCATACCGTCCATCGGCACCACAAGCCCAGGAAGACTTGCCAGGGTTGGAACTGCAGTTGACCGTCCGATCAGCCTCCAAGGCGCATCAACACTGAGCGCGGCGCCGCGTGCACCCGCGGCTTGAGCGTTTTTGCCGGAAAATGCATTGTGTGATGGGGCAATCGGGAAACCCCGGCTGCCGGGGGTGGAGTTTGGAATAGTCGCTATGGCCGGCGCCACACAGAGGGGCAAATCGGCGGCCGCAGCGGCGAACTTACGGCCGGCCGTAACGTGGGGATGGCTCGGCGCGTTCGTCGCCGGCGTTTTAGTTGCTGCCTTGGTATTTCCCAGAGCACAATCGCAAGCACAGGCGATCGCGGGCGATGAAGCGCCGGTGCTTGCCGCCGACATGGCGCTCGGGGAAGCGATGCGCGCCGGCGACAAGAACACGGCCCGCCGGCTGCTCGCGCTGCAATTCAACTTCGTCGACGCCGACGGCAAGAGCCGCGCCCGCAGAGATTTCCTTGCCGATCTCAAAGGCGTTGCTGCGTCGCCGGCCAGCGATGCCAGGGTGCGCCTCTATGGCCTCCTGGCGATGGTGACCGGCCACCGCAGTACCGCGCGCAACGACGAAGTGCTCTTCCTCGACATCTGGGCAAAGCAGAAGGGCACATGGCGCGCGTTACTGATACAGGAAGTCGTGCCGGCTGGTTCGGACGCTGCAGTCGCCGGCGTGAGGGGCCCTGCGCCCGCCATGGACCTGCCGCAGCAGGAATGCAGGAACCCCTGCCAGACAATCCCCTATCGCGTGCGCTCTCCGGCCGAGCAGGACATCGTCCTTACCTTTCAGGCAATTGAGAAGGCCGTCATCGCTCACGATGCGGCCGAATGGGGAAAGCGTGTCGCCGACGAGTTCGTTCGCTACGCGACCGGCCAGAGTCCGGTGCCCAAATCCGACCGGATCGCCGCCATCGAACGTCAGAAAGATGCAAATGCAGCGGTGGCAGTCGCCGAGATTCAGGCGATGCGGCTCGCGGCTTATGGCGATGGCGCAGTGATGACTGCGCTTCAGGCCATGCCGGACAATTCGCGGCCGCCCTGTCGCGCGG
This sequence comes from Xanthobacteraceae bacterium, assembly GCA_049679485.1. Taxonomy (GTDB): domain Bacteria; phylum Pseudomonadota; class Alphaproteobacteria; order Rhizobiales; family Xanthobacteraceae; genus BOG-931. The sequence goes on along the minus strand of JBAUGC010000756.1, from coordinate 13,103 downwards.
CACGTATTTGGGCGAGACGCAACGGCCAATGGCTGATGGCGATCAGCGTCCACACCGATGTCAAATAGCCGGCGTTCCTGACTTAGAGTGCGATCGCTTCAGATTGAATCGATTGGCGCTCTATCATTTCGGTGGAGCATGACCTTTTCGGAAAACCGGCTTCCACTTTTCCGGATCATGCTCTAGCTCTCCAATCCCGTCGGCACGTTCTTGTTCTCGCTTTCGAGCTTCATGCCGGCGGCGAGCGCCATGGTTTCAGCGAGCGCGGCAAAATCCTTCTGCAAATATTCCTCCGGATTTTTCTGCAATGTGGCGGCGCCGAAATGGCTCTGCAGCACTTCACGTGCAGCCGCGGTCACCGGCAGGGGAACATCGATCTCCCGGCCGAGCTCAAGGCCGAGATCGAGGTCCTTGCGCAACAGCTCCGGTGTAAACGTCGTGGTCCAATCCAGATTGACCAGCGCCGGCGACTTGTAGCGCGTGAACATCGAACCCATGGCGCTGTTGTTGAGGAAAGCAAGCCAGGCGTGACGCGGCACGCCCATCTTGTTGGTCAGGAGCGTCATCTCGATCAGATTCTCTATGATTACGCCGAGCATGACATTGTGCGCGATCTTGCACACCCGTGCGAGTTCGCCGTCGCCGACATAGGAGACTCCGCGCGGCGCGAACACCTCAATTAGCGGCATCACCGCCTTGCAGGCCGCCTCGTCGCCCGAAACCACGGCGGAAAGCTTCCCCGCCTTGATCACCTTGGCGTTGCCGCTCACCGGTGCGGCGACAAACTTGGAGCCTAGCTGCTCGAGCTTCTCGCGGACCGCGGCCGATTCCTCGACCGCGATGGTGGAACAGTCGACCACCGTCGGCGGCACCTTGCCGCCCTGGTTGCAGACGCCGTTCTTGCCGTACAGCACTTCCTGAACATCCTTGCCGGTAGCGACGATCGAGAACAGCACGTCGACGTTCTTCAAGTCCGACAGATGATCGACGAGCTTCCCGCCAGCTTTCGCCAGCGGCTCGGCCTTGGCTCTGGTCCGATTCCAGACGGTGACGTCGTATCCAGCCTTGATCAGCCGCTCCGCCATCGGGATACCCATGCGGCCCGCGCCGATCCACCCGATCTTCGGTTTGTTGTCTTTTCCGTTCGTGGCCATGCCAAGCTCCTGTTATGTCGGGGCTCTCTTACCACAGGACGCGAAAGCTTGTCCGCGAGCGAAACGGGCCTGGCCTGGGGCCCGGTCGCCGTCCGCTTTGCCTTTCTTGACAGCGATTTACGGCCCCGTCATAAGGACGCGGGCGCCGCTTGGCGGACGTTAAGGTTTGCCGGCGCGCATCCGAAAATCACCAGCAGAATTGACTGCAAAAAGCCGGTCCGGACCAGTGTCCGAGTACTGGGATCGAACACGAGGACAAAAGATGTTCGCGGTCTTCAAAACAGGCGGCAAGCAATACCGGGTGGCCGCCGAGGACGTGCTCAAGATCGACAAGGTCAAGGGCGAGCCCGGTGAGATCGTCGAGTTCGGCGAGGTTCTGGTCGTCGGGGGCGGCAGCGTAACGCTCGGCGCCCCGACTGTCGCAGGCGCGACCGTGGCTGCCGAGGTTCTGGACCAGGCGCGCGGTCCAAAAATCATCGCGTTTAAGAAGCGGCGAAGAAAGAATTCGCGCCGCAAACGCGGCTTCCGACAAGAATTTACCTTGCTGCGCATCACCGAAATTCTGACCGACGGCAAGAAGGCCAGCAAGACCGCACCGCCAAGGCCGAAGCGCGCTCCGGCGCCCGCGGCGTCGGGGGATGCGGCGGCCGAAGCCGGAAGCGCCGATTCTGAAGCGGCCGGAAAGCCGAGCAGCGCTGCCGCCGGGAAAGCCAAGGCGGCGAGAGGGAAAAAGCCCGCGGCCAAGGCAAAGAGCGCGGCGCCGAAGGGAAAGACCAAAAAATGACCGGATCTGGTGATGCTTTTGTCACGAATCCGGTGTAGGTAAGGTTCACGAAAGGCTTGAGCGATGGCTCATAAGAAGGCAGGCGGATCCTCGCGCAACGGCCGCGACTCGGGCGGTCAGCGCTTGGGAATCAAGATTTTCGGCGGCGAAGAAGTGGTCGCCGGCAACATTATTGCGCGGCAACGCGGCACCAAGTGGCACCCCGGCCGCAACGTGGGCGTCGGCCGGGATCATACCCTGTTCGCGTTGATCCACGGCCGCGTTGAGTTCCGCAACCGAGTCAAAGGCCGCGTCTTTGTATCGGTACTTCCGATGACGGAGGCTGCGGCCGAGTAACACGGTGGATCACATGAGGACCGCCGGCATCTAGTCGAACCGGCGGGCCCAAATGGGCTTCGAAAAGGGGGAGACCGGATTGCCGGCTCCCCCTTTCGGTTTCTTTGCAGGAGCCCGTTATGACCCTGTTAGAAGGCATCCTCGATCAGACCCGGCGGGCGCACGTCGTTCCCGTCCTCGAGACCGAGCGGCTGACGCTGCGCGCGCCGCGGCACGGCGACGTAAAGGCGATTGCAGCACTGGCGAACGACCGCCGTATTGCTGCAAACACGGCTCGTATCCCGCATCCTTATGGGGTCGCCGACGCCGAACAATTCATCGCGTCGGTCAACAAGCGCGACGGCGAGACTTGCTTTGTCATCGTCCTCGGCGACCGGCTGATCGGCGCCTGTGGACTTGATCCGCAGGAGGACGGACCGGAGCTGGGCTACTGGCTCGGCGCGCCCTATTGGGGCCGCGGCTTCGCGACCGAAGCCGCGCGCGCCGTGATCGACCATGCGTTTGGCGAACTCGAACATGCAACGCTGCAGGCGGGCGCGCGTGTCAGCAATCCGGCGTCGCGGCGGGTGCTGGAGAAATGCGCCTTCCAATGGACCGGGGTGCGGCTCACCCGCATCCGCGCTATCAATTCGGCGGCGCCGGTCGACCGGTTTCGTCTCGATCGCGGCCTGTGGGCGTCGCTCAAGGCTTGGGGGCAAGTGCGTCAGGTGGCTTAAGCTATTTGCCGCTGGCGGTTGAAGCCGCGAAGAACGGCGCCAGCTTGGCGACCAAAGCCGGACCAAAGTGGCCCTGCGGATTTGAGGGTGTCGCGTGATCCATCAGCTCCCAGCCATGGATCAGCAAACGGGCATTGTCGAATGCACGCTGCAAGTCCCGGCCCGGCCGCAGGCTCTGGCGAAAGAACGCATCGCCGAAATAGGTCCAGTCGCGTTCGGGCGCGCAGCCGAACGAGGTATTCTTGGCGTCCGCAGCGGTGAGCACGATGGTGTTGTCGTTGGCGAGCGGCGGCACGAATACGCCGGCAAAGCAGGCCGACACGATGACCACGCGGTTTTTGATGCCCTCGTTGTTGAGGGTCGCCGCCAGGTCGTTCGGCGTCAGTTCCGCAATGGCTTCGTTGGGCAGGCGTAAACCAAATCCGTTTGGCTCGCCGTGTGACGTCATCAGAACGAGGAGGATGTCCTCGTTTTTGTTCATCGCCTCGCCGGCCGCATGGACCGCTGCAGTAAAATTTCGTGGCGTCGCCAGCGGCACAGTCTCGATTGTGTCGCCCTGATTAACGAGACGCAGCGTATGCCCTTTGATCGGCAGGACATCGCCGAGCACCGCCAATCCGCCGTCCAGCTCCTTGAGAAAAACATCCTGGCCCGCCCAGCCGGCAATGCCGATCGCATAGACGTTGGTCGCACCATTCGCGGGTGGAGCTAGAGCGGCGATTTCCGCCTGCAGAAGCGCGCGCTGCGCCTGACCGAAGCGGGCCGCATCGCCCTGCGCTTTGCCTGTATTCGCCGCCGGCGCCGCTATCTTGGCGTGCAACGCTTCCCACCCGTTGGAACTGCGAATGTCGAAATCGCGGCCAACAAAGACCGGCGCGTGCGGCACGATCACGGTTACTGCCAACAGCGCCACCCAGAGCGCCGCGACCCGGCCAAGCGCCGGCAACCAACGCAACGACGCGCAACTGCGCAACACCGCTGCGATCGCACCGACCCACCAAACCGACACAGCAGCAAAAATGGCAAATGACGCGGCGCTCAAAACAGCATTTGAGACCGGAGCCGCGGGGAGCAGCGTGACGCCGATTTTGGCGCCATAAGCAGCAAGTTCGGCGACCACGAGGAGCGCGAACATCGCGGATAGGGCGGTAGTGCGCGCCGCCGCCGGCATAAACAGCGCGGCAACAGCGGCCTCAAGCGCGAGCCAGGCGACGATGGCGTTGAGGCCGTAAGGGTTAAAGCCGCCGCCGGGACCAGCCGCCACAAACTGCAAGGCGATACGAAGCGCGGCGAGGACGACGATCCAGATCAGCAGGCTTGGTAAGCCGACCGGCTGCGGATCGGGCGTTGTTCGCCAAATTGCCGCGCGCGACGCAAGCTTAAGTACCGACCGCACGCTTACCGCTCCTACCGCGCAAGGCGTGCTAGGCTCACATTCGCCCATCGGCGAGTCAATTCGATGCCGCATAAGGAGATAATCGAGCTTGCCGACGCGATAGGCGGCGGGCCGGTCGCCCCGTAATCCTCCGCCCAAAGAGTTTTGGGAAATTCTTCAACCACAATCAAACTGAGACACTACCGGATTTTAGGTTTCCGGCGTTTTGCGCGTAATACAGCATCAATCGCGCTTTAGACCAGTTTGGGTTGACATTTGTATGTACACTCGTACACCTAGGGCATGACGATCGCGTCGTCAGGCTTTGACTGGGATTACGGCAACCGGGAAAAATGTCAGAGCCACGGCGTCTCGATCGTGGAAATTGAATCGATTTTTCGGCGGTCAATCGCTCTGTTCCGGATCCGCGGCATTCGAAATCGGAAGAGCGGATTAAGGCCATCGGAATAAGCGCAACGGGACGGCATGTCCTTGTGGTTTTCACGCTCCGCGGGCGTGGCAGTGCAACCCGTATTCGCCCGATCAGTGCGCGCTATATGCATCGAAAGGAAGTCAGGCACTATGAAGAGCAAAAGGCCAAGATTGAAGAACCTTCCCGTTCTCAAGACCGATAGGGCAGCCGAGCATTTCGTGGCTACGGCTGATCTGTCCGAATACGACTTGTCGGAGATGGTTCCGGTGCGTTTCGAGTTCAAACCAAAGACCGAGCGCGTCAACATGCGCGTGTCCAAAGGGCTGCTCGATTCCGTGAAGGCGCGAGCCGCCCGGGAGGGCGTATCGTATCAGCGCTTTATCCGTGAAACGCTTGAACGCGCAGTGACGCAATCCAAGCGCTCAGCCAGTCATCGCAATCAATGAAGTTTCTTGACGAGGCCAAGGTCTATATTCGCTCCGGCGACGGCGGCAACGGCTGCGTGTCGTTCCGGCGCGAAAAATTTATCGAGTTCGGCGGGCCGAATGGCGGCGACGGCGGCAAGGGCGGCGACGTGAGTGCCGAAGCGGTCGACGGACTCAACACGCTGATCGACTATCGCTACCAGCAGCATTTCTTCGCCAAGAACGGCCGCGCCGGAATGGGTAAGGACCGTCATGGCGCAAACGGCGCCGATGCCACGCTCAAGGTGCCGGTCGGCACGCAAATCTACGAGGAAGATGGCGACACGCTCATCGCCGACTTCACCGAGCTCGGCCAGCGCGCGGTACTTGCGCACGGCGGCAATGGTGGGTTCGGCAATACGCATTTCAAGTCGTCGACCAATCGGGCGCCACGCCGCGCCAATCCCGGCCAGCCCGGCGAGGAGCGCACCATCCGGCTGCGGCTCAAGCTGATCGCCGATGCCGGTCTCATCGGCCTGCCAAATGCGGGAAAATCGACATTCCTTGCCGCCGTCACCGCAGCCAAGCCGAAGATCGCCGATTATCCGTTCACCACATTGCAGCCGCAGCTCGGGGTTGTCCGAAGTGACGAACGCGAATTCGTGCTCGCCGATCTTCCCGGCCTGATCGAGGGCGCTCACGAGGGCGTTGGCCTTGGCGACCGATTCCTGGGTCATGTCGAGCGTTGCCGTGTTGTCCTGCATCTCATCGACGGAACCACGGGCGACGCGGGCGAGGCATATAAAACCGTGCGCGCGGAGCTTTCCGCTTACGGCCACGGGCTTGCCGACAAACCAGAGATTGTCGCTCTCAGCAAGGCTGACGCGCTAAGCGCCGATGAGATCAAACAACAAACGGATCGGCTCAGGCGGGCGGCAAAGAAATCGCCGCTGGTCGTCTCGGCCGTCAGCGGGGAAGGCGTCGCGGACGTGCTGCGGGCGTTATTGAAGATCATCCAGAAAGCGCGCACCGACAGTGTCGAGGAAACTGTCGCGGAGGCTTCCTGGCGTCCTTGACGGCAAAAGCCGAGACCGCCGAGTTCGGTAATTTGGATTAGCCGCCGGCTATCGCTACATTAGCGCCATGTTTGGCCTGCCACGGACAACTCATCGGCCGCGCAACGTGCGGCTTGATACATTGGTGCGGCTGCGGTGGCTTGCCATTTTCGGTCAGGTCGCCGGCATCCTGGTGGTGCATTTCGGCCTCGAGTTCACCGTCCCGGTTTGGCCCTGCTTCGCGGTGATCGCGCTGTCGGCGCTGCTCAATGTGGCGCTCCGCTTCAGCTTTCAGAAGACGCAATGGCTGGAGCCGGACCGCGCCGCTTATGTCCTGGCCTTCGACATCGCCGAGCTGACGGCGCTGCTGTTTCTCACCGGTGGTCTGCAGAATCCGTTTTGCTTCATGGTGCTTGGACCGGTTTTGATTGCAGCGACGGCGCTGCCGCCGCGCATGACTCTGGTGATCGGCCTCTTCGCCGTGGTGTGCACGACACTGCTGGTGTTCTTTCACTATCAGCTTCCTTGGGAAGCCGCAGAACCGCTGGAGCTCCCGGAAACCTACGTGGTTGGCATCTGGCTCTCGATCCTGCTCGCGATCGGCTACATCGGCGTCTACACGTGGCAGGTCGCCGAGGAGGCCCGACAGCTTTCAGACGCGCTCGCCGCCACTGAACTGGTCTTGGCGCGCGAACAGCACCTTTCCCAACTCGACGGCCTCGCTGCTGCAGCAGCGCACGAACTCGGCACGCCGCTCGCCACCATCACCGTGGTCGCGCGTGAGCTTGAACGCGCACTCGATCCAAATTCCCCGCATGCCGAGGATGTGAAATTGCTGCGCGAGCAGGCGCGGCGCTGTCGCGAGATCCTCTCCAAGATCACCGAACTGCCGACGGCCGAACCGTTCGACCACACGCCGCTTTCGGCGCTGATCGAGGAAGCCGTGGCGCCGCACCGTAATTTTGGGGTCTCGCTGACGGTGAAACTGCCGCCGGATCGCACAACGGAGCCGGAAGGTGTGCGCAATCCGGGTATTCGGTACGGCCTTGGCAATCTGATCGAGAATGCGGTCGATTTTGCCAACGCGCGGGTCGAGATTCTGGCGCAATGGACCGACGACGAAGTCAGCATCACCATCAGCGACGACGGGCCGGGCTTCGCGCCTGAGGTTTTGGACCGGATCGGCTCACCCTATGTCACCCATCGGCGGCCGGAGACGCGCGGTCCGGAAGATGATGATGACGGGGTATTCGGCCTCGGCCTCGGTTTCTTCATTGCCAAAACGTTACTGGAGCGATCCGGCGCAATCTTAACCCTGACAAACCAGGCGCCGCCGCTGCATGGCGCGACGATCACAGTCACCTGGAGCCGAAAAGACTTCGAGCAGCCGGCCGCCCCGGCCCCGCGACCCCTTGAGTCGGCGGCATTTGCGTCCTAATTGTTGAGTATCAGAGGGGGCGCGCTGTGGAGGATAAATTGCCATGACCCACGCCTTACCGAGCGCCGCGATCAATCTCGCCCACGCAACAGCTGCCGCACTTCCTCATGAGCGGTCGCTTCTGATCGTTGAAGACGATGTTTCGTTCCTGCAGCGCCTGGCTCGCGCCATGGAAGGGCGAGGCTTCGTGGTTACCACGGCCGAATCGGTCGCCGACGGTCTTCTGCAAGTCGAGAAAGCCGCTCCTGCTTTCGCAGTTGTTGATATGCGGCTCGGCGACGGCAACGGCCTCGATGTTATTTCCGCCATGAAGAAGCGCCGGCCGGAAGCGCGCGCCATTATCCTTACCGGCTACGGTAATATCGCGACCGCGGTGAATGCGGTGAAGCTCGGCGCCGTCGACTACCTGGCCAAGCCCGTTGATGCCGACGACGTTGCCGCCGCACTGCTTGCACTCGACAACAGAAAAATCGAGCCACCGGAAAATCCGATGTCGGCCGATCGCGTGCGCTGGGAACATATCCAGCGGATTTACGAATTGTGCGGCCGCAATGTTTCAGAAACAGCGCGCCGTCTTAACATGCATCGGCGCACGCTGCAGCGCATCCTCGCCAAACGCGCGCCCAAATAGGTTGCCCTGATCACACCGCAATCCTGGCCGCGAGCGGACGGCCTTTGACGTAATCCGTAAGCCCAGCGGCCAGGCGATCGAAAAGCAGGCGTACGCGGCGCGTGGCCTTCAAGTCCTCGTGCATGACAAGCCAGATTTCCAGCGCGTATTGAATCGCATTTGGCAGCACGACGACGAGTTCGGGCGCGCGCCGCGCAATATTCTCCTGACAGCCGCCGATGCCGATGCCGGCGCGCAGCGCCGCCAATTGCGCGAGATCGTTGTCGCAACGGAAGCCGAAATCGTCGCGAGTCAGTCGCTTCGCGAAGTCACCGGCCGCACGAAATGAGCGGTTCTCGCGATCAAAACCGATGACGCAGTGACTTGGCAGGTCGGCCAGCGAGCGCGGTTCGCCGAATCGCGCCAGATAATCGCGATGGGCATAAAGGCCGATGCGTGAAACACCGATGCGCCGTGCGAGCAAGCCGCTCTGTGTCGGGCGCACCATGCGCACCGCGATGTCGGCGTCGCGGCGCGCCAGATCCTCGTTGCGGTTGGTCAGCGCGAGTTCGACGGCAATGCCGGGATGCTCGGCGCGAAATGCGGCAAGGATCGGCGGCAGCACCTCGCAGCCAATGACTTCGCTTGCGGTCACCCGCACCACGCCGCGGTCGGCCGCAGCCTCGCCCGATGCGGTACGCCCTAGCGCGGCAGCCGATGCGGCCATCGCTTCCACGTGCGGCGCCAGCGCCAATGCCGCTGTGGTCGGCGTGAGGCCGCGCGGGGACCGCGTGAACAGCGTCAGGCCGAGCCCTGCTTCAAGCGCATCGATGTGACGGCCGACAGTTGGTTGGCTGAGCCCCAGCCTGCGTGCCGCACCGGAAAGACTCCCATCGTGCGCAACCTCAACGAAGGTGCGCAGTTCGTCCCAGCTCGGGGCACGGCGTGTCATACGAAAATGTATAGCTGAGTGACATAAATATGCAATTTCCGATGGCAAGGGTTTGGTCTACCTGAGGGACGCAGGCACCAATCACGAGGGACCAAGGATGACCGCTCCCGCTTTTCATCTTGCGCTCACCGCCGACTCCGCACCTTCAGCGCCTGGCGCTGCCGAGCAAGGATTCGTCACCGGCCACGTGCGCCTGCTCCTTCGCCTTGAGGGCTTTGCGGCATTTGCCGCCGCACTCGCGATCTATGGGTATAACGATTTCTCCTGGGCCGCTTTCGCCATCTTCTTCCTCGCGCCCGATCTTTTGATGCTCGCTTATCTCGCAGGCCCCAGGGCGGGCGCGCTCGGCTATAATCTGGTGCACACTTACGTGCTGCCGCTTGCGCTCGTGTGCTTCGGCTTTTTCGCTGGCGCGCCAATCGCCGCGGCCGGCGGCCTTATTTGGATCGCCCACATCGGGTTCGACCGGGCGTTTGGCTACGGTCTGAAATACCAGACCGCATTCGGCGATACCCATCTCAGCCGCGTTGGCGGCCGCCATTAAGCCTTCCTCATCAGGAGAATCACCATGCGCATTCACGCCATCACGACCGGACGCGTCCGCATCAAACAAGCGCAGATCGAAGGCCGCGGCCATGGGCTTTGGCGGCAGTTGCAACCGATGTTTTCGCCCGATTGGGCGGAGTGGTCGCCGGTCTATGCCTTTGCGATCGAGCATCCCGAGGGCGTCGTTGTCGTCGATACCGGCGCCAATACTGGCCTGAAACAATTGCCGCGCTGGCATCCGTATTTTCAGTTGAGCGTCCGTTTCGATATCGAGCCCGAGCAAGAGCTCGGCCCGCAATTGCGAAGCCTCGGTATCGGCGCGCGCGACATAAAGACGGTGGTGTTGACCCATCTGCACATCGATCACGACGGCGGCCTCGCACACTTCCCCCACAGCCGCATTCTCGCGAGCGGCGAGGAGCTCGCACGCGCGTCCGGTGTCCGTGGGGCCATCCTCGGCTATCTGCCGCACCGCTGGCCAAAATGGTTCGATCCGAAACCGCTGTCCTGGCAGCGGTCGTCCTTTGGGCCATTTCAGCGCAGCGCGCGCATAACAAATGCGGGCGATATCGTCGCCGTACCAACACCCGGCCACACACCGGCTCACTTGTCAGTCGTCGTAATCGACGGTGATCAACAAATCATGCTCGCGGGCGACGCGTCCTATCTCGAACGGACGATGTTGAGCGGCACCATCGATGGAGTGAGCGACAATGAAGCCGCAGCGCGATCGACACTCGCGGGCATTCGCGCGCTGACCGCACTGCGTCCGACCATCTACTTGCCGGCGCACGATCCGAAATCGGCCGAGAGGCTTCACGAGCGACAGACTGTCGTTGCGCCTCAGCAAACAAGATCAATAATGGCCACCGGAGCGGCCTTAGCCCCAATGAAACCCGCCGTAGCAAACAGATGAGCGGCACCGAGTCCGCACTCGCCTCACTGCGGCCCAGACCAGAAAGGAACTTCCATCAACCTGAAACGTTGGTGCATTGTTCTGATCTGCAAGGAGCCCGTCATGCCTGTCCTGTTGTGGATCGCGCTCTGGTCCAATTTCATGGGGATTGCGGCGGGTTGGCAGGAAACGGCCTCGCCAATTCGCGTGAGGGCCAAGGACCGTCGCGGTCGTTCCGCAAAATAGCCGTTTCTCCAAATAAACCGTCGGTATTTCCGGTCCTTGCCGGGCGCGGCATGCGCCGGTATCTATACGCGCCTTTTAGCGCCGCTCCGCAGCATCCGCACGGCGGCGCGGTTGCCGTGAAAGAGCGCAGACGACGACATGGCCCGTCTTGTCATGAAATTCGGCGGCACTTCGGTCGCCGACATCGACCGCATCCGCAACGTCGCGCGCCACGTCAAGCGCGAGATCGACGCCGGCCATGAAGTGGCTGTCGTGGTTTCGGCCATGTCAGGTGTAACCGATCAGCTCGTCGGCTGGTGCAATGCCGCTCTGAAGAAGCGGCAACTGTTCGATGCGCGAGAACACGATGCCGTGATAGCGACCGGCGAGCAAGTCACCGCTGGCCTGCTTGCGATCACTCTTCAAGATATGGACATCAACGCCCGCTCATGGCTCGGCTGGCAACTTCCGATCTTGACTTCCGATGTGCACGCCTCGGCGCGCATCCTTGAAATCAATGGCGCGGAGCTGATCCGACGTTTCAACGAGCGTAAGGAAGTGGCGGTCATCGCCGGTTTCCAGGGCGTGCACAAGGAGACCGCGCGTATCACCACACTCGGGCGCGGCGGCTCCGACACTTCGGCGGTGGCGATGGCGGCGGCGATCCGCGCCGACCGTTGCGACATCTACACCGACGTTGACGGCATCTATACCTCGGACCCGCGCATGGTACCCCGCGCGCGGCGGCTCGATAAGATCGCGTTTGAGGAAATGCTCGAGCTTGCCTCGCTCGGCGCCAAGGTGATGCAAGTGCGCTCGGTCGAACTCGGTATGGTGCACAATGTGCGGATTTTCGTACGCTCGAGTTTCGACCGGCCCGAAGATATCGATCCGCACCGCAATCCGCCCGGTACTCTGATTTGCGACGAGGAGGAGATCATGGAACAGCAAGTGGTCACCGGCATCGCCTTCTCCCGCGACGAGGCCCAGATCTCCGTCCGCGAAATCGCCGACAAGCCGGGCGTCGCCGCAGCGATTTTTGTTCCGCTCGCTGAGGCCAACGTCAACGTCGACATGATCGTTCAAAACGTCTCTGCCGACGGCAAGACGACCGATCTCACGTTCACCGTGCCCGCCGCGGACTATCAGCGTGCGCTCGATGTCCTTGCCAAGGCCAAGGGCACGGTCGGCTATGCGCGTCTCGATGGCGCTACCGATGTGGCCAAAGTCTCCGTCATCGGCATCGGCATGCGCAGTCACGCCGGCGTCGCGGCACAGGCGTTCCGGGCGCTGGCCGAGCGCGCCGTCAACATCCGCGCCATCACCACCTCTGAGATCAAATTTTCGCTGCTGATCGACGCGGCCTACACCGAGCTCGCGGTACGCACCCTGCATTCGCTCTACGGGCTCGACCAAGCGACGTCCTGACGCTCATTCCAGGGCGCGCGGCGCAAATCCCAGAGTCTTGTATCGGGTTTTGTGCCGTTAGCCCCCTGAATATGGATTTTGGGCGCATAATTTCGCGGTGCCGCAGAATGATGAAACAATCTCGCTGCGGCGCACAATTTCCCCGATCGTCATATCGGTGTCTCTGGCTTGCGGTTTGCATACCGCATTCGATATAGCCTTGAGGATGCTCGCCGCGGGCTGACAGCCTGGGCGAAATCATCTTCGATGATGGCCGGGGCGACGCGGGCTGCCGCATCCGGTCGAAGAAAGCCCGAGGGACCTCACGTCATGCGTGGCGCGCTCGGCGGTCCGCGCGTGCTGTTGCGCCGGCTTCGCGAAGTTATGGCGGAGCCGGTCAGCGCGCAGGAACGCCTTGACAAGATTGTAGTGCTGATCGCCGCCAACATGGTTGCGGAGGTCTGCTCCGTTTATGTCTTGCGCGTCGATTCCACGCTCGAACTGTATGCCACTGAGGGGCTCAATCGCGACGCGGTGCACCGCACGGTGATGCGCTCCGACGAGGGCCTGGTCGGTCTGGTCGCGAGCCAGGCGAGCGCCATCAACCTTTCCAACGCGCAGGCGCATCCGGCTTACTCCTATCGGCCGGAAACCGGCGAAGAGATCTATCACTCCTACCTTGGCGTGCCGGTTTTGCGCGCCGGCAATACGCTTGGCGTGCTGGTCGTGCAGAACCGGGCGCGGCGTACTTATTCCGAGGAAGAAGTCGAGGC
>JBAUGC010000755.1:0-1950 GCA_049679485.1 Xanthobacteraceae bacterium | reverse complement strand
GCCGGAAAATCGGGAGCGAGAGCACGACATTGAGAGGTTACTCAACGTAGTTGTTGAAACCGGCGTGCTGTCGCACACCACCCCCTAGCTCGCGCCGCCAGCGCCGCGCCCCTCGCGCGTGCGAGGATTCGGCGCGAGCAGGTTAATGCGGGCGCGTACGGTTCAGCGCATCAAGGCTACCATGAGCTTGGTAATCGCGTAGGTGCCTTGCGGTCCACAGATGCCCGGAAGGTTCGTGCCCGCGTCGCGATGACCGGCGATGCGGTTAAGCTCCTCTCCTTCGAACATTGCTAGCACCTGTACAAACGCGCCAATATAGTAAGTGATTGATGGACAAGGGCCTGTTGCGGCCGCTCGCGGGACGCTGCCGGGCGATCTCACTTTGAGAGCGCCGTCCTTTTTCGAGGCGTTTGCTCAAAAGAGGAACTTTCCAATGGATCGCTTGGCCGTGCGAGCCTGGAATGGCGAAATTGCACGCTTGTGGGTGGCATTGGCATTGCTAATGAGCGCTTCGCAGCTATGCGCGGTGGGACTAGCGTATGCCGCGTCGGCGCCCATTTCGATTATCGAGTCGACCGGAGATCTTAATCCCGAATATTCAAAGGCCCAGGAGCCGAGCGCTCAACAGCTGATCGAAACATGGAGATCCTCAAATAAGCTCATGCCCGGCAAAAGGGTCGACCTGGAAAGCTTCGAGATTCTCGACCGGCGCGTTGTCCAGGGCAAGTATCCCCGGGCCTTTCTTCAATTCCGCATTCTCCCGCCGCAGGGCGATGCATTGGCTTTTGCGCGGACCCGCTGCCCGGGCCGCAAGCGCCCCGTGGAAATTCAGGTTTTCTATCAGTGGAGTGACTATATTGGTGCGTGGGTCGCGTATCGCGCGAGAGGTGCGGAATTCGAAGATCTGTGCTCCAACGACCCGCTATGGACCGCTGACTGGATCGCTAGGCTGCTCAACCCGCCACCGTTGCCTGCGCCGCCGAGAATATCCCCAGCCGAAGTCGTTACGCCGAGGCCCGGCTCCCCCGAGCGATCCGCAATCATGAATGCGTTGCGGCCGCGTTACGAGGAGGCGTTCGGGCCTCCCATCGTGTTTAGAGTTGAGACCCTTCGTGTGGCCGCGGGATTTGCCTTTGTCCTCGTGCATCCCCAACGCCCGAATGGTGCCCCAATCGAGCAATCCGTCTGGCGAAAGGCGTTTCGCGAAGGGTGCTACCAGGATCCGACTAACGTCAGTAATGAATATTGGATGAAGTTAGAGGGTGGCGCGTGGAAAATCGGCGTGAAGAACGATGTGTGCGCGAGCGATTCCATTTTGCAGGAAGGTGATCTGATCGGCGCTCCGCCGCAACTGATTGGGAATGACGCCTGGCGCGAACGGGAGTTCCCACCGGAACTCTACGACGATGAATAGTGCGACGCAGTATCGAGGCGCGCCGCCATGTCGACGACGACGAACTGTGGAGTGACGGTGGCGATTCGTGCAGGATGTGCTTCTTGGCGAACGCGATGAGGACCCGGCGCGAATAGGTCGAGAGCGCAGCTTTGTGGAGGGTTCGGCAGCGAAGGCCGGAAGGGCGACTAGCATGACGCGCGGAGTGTGTTGTCGCTCCTCGCTGAATAAGCGCGCCAAGTTTGAGAATTGCTGATCCGGCTCACCGGTCAATTTACGTGTATTAGCGGGAACTCGATCCGACAGTCGGCGTCCCCCCTATCCCGCACAAAAGAAAGAGCCCCGGGCTGTGCAAAGAGAGGTATGTCAGCCGGGGCTAAGTTATCGCTGCGTGTGAGTTATGGCTCAGGGGCGCCACAACCATCGTTAGTTTACGGTGATCCGGCGGACAGACAATTGTCGCGAGCGCATGCCTGTCCAATCATGATCGCCGCCAGCCTGCACAAAAGAAAAAAGCCCCGGCCGAGCAGCCGGGGCTTAAAGAAGTAGTAGTTTTG
>JBAUGC010000754.1:0-7382 GCA_049679485.1 Xanthobacteraceae bacterium | reverse complement strand
CGACTGCACTGCCCGTGGAATGCGACGTGACCAACGCGGCTTTCGTGGGCGCGGCCTTCGACCAAGTCGCACAAAATTTCGGCGGCGTCGATATCTTGGTCGCCAACGCCGGCGCGGCCCGGCAGGGCCGCATCGGCGAGGTCGACGAAGAGGTCTTGCGCAAAAGCTTTGAGCTGAATTTTTACGGCCAGCAGCGCGCCGCGCAGGCGGCGGTCAAAATCATGCTGGCGCAGAAGACCGGCGGCTGTCTCCTCTTCAACGTCTCCAAACAGGCGGTCAATCCCGGACCGAATTTCGGCCCTTACGGCATCCCGAAGGCAGCGCTATTGGCACTGATGCGCCAATACGCACTCGACTATGGCTCGGAAGGCATCCGCGCCAACGCCGTCAATGCCGACCGCATCCGTTCGGGATTGCTGACAAAGGAAATGATCGCGTCGCGCTCCAAGGCACGAGGCTTAAGCGAGAAGGACTATATGAGCGGCAATCTGCTCGGCCGCGAAGTGACGGCGGAGGATGTAGCTCAGGCGTTCGTGCACCAGGCGCTAGCGCTAAAGACCACCGCCGACGTCACCACCGTCGACGGCGGCAATATCGCAGCGGCGATGCGGTGATTGTGCCAAAGTGATGATATAGACTAGCGCGGTAGGCTTGCGAAGACCGACTATGAGCCTCTATGAGATTAATCTTTAGCAGAAAGGGCTTTGATAGCGCCACCGGCAAGGCTCCTTCTCCGATCATCGAGGGGGAGCCGATTAGTCTTCCGATCCCGACAACGCGACGTTCCGAGACAAGCTACCGCCTCGCGGGGCTCGGAAACATCGTCGCGCACGTGACCAAAGGGCGCATTGGTTCCGACGACCTTTGCCACGAAGACCCTGTATTCTCGAATGGGCGTTGGGCCTTCGGACAGACGGGCGCGGCCCAATCGCATCTGGACAAGAACGGTGTTGGTGTCGGCGATGTATTTCTGTTCTTCGGCTTGTTCGCTGAGCGCGATGGCCGGGACCGCCATCATCGGATATTCGGATACCTGGAAGTCGATGAAGTGCGCCGCGTGGGCTGCCGACCTTCCAAGAGCGATAATCCCAAGGGATTCCTACGGCGACATCCGCATACCATCGGAGAGTGGAACGATAACAACACGCTTTACCTCGGCTCAGGAGCCAAGGCGAGGAGCGCGCACCCTTCCTTGCGTCTCACCAAGGTCGGTGCTCGGGCTTCCGTCTGGAGCATTCCGGTATGGCTTAAAGCGACAGGCCTCACCTATCATGCCAATGCGGACCGTTGGGCTAGAGGTCAAGAACTTCGGGTTGCTTCGCGCGGACAAGAATTTGTGTCAAACATTGGCAACCAGGAGGCACCAAGAGAATGGCTCCGCACTGTGCAGGCCGCCATCGAGACAGACAGATGCGAACATTGATCTATAAAAGGACGCACTGCGGCGATCCCGATCCTAAAACGGGCGTGTTTGGCAATCACGACTGCATGGGAACAGTCCGAAAGTGGCGGTTCGATGCAGTGATTGGCATCGGAGGGATAGGAGGAGAGCCTAAGAGTCATGGCATAGCTGGCAAATTGACGTGGGTCGGAATCGGCCCGCACAAGATTTTTGATGATCCCGATCGTCCGCGCAGTCCACGCGTGACGTTCGACCATTTTTGGTACCGCGGAGAGCGTGGGAGATTATTAGAAGAGATCGCTCCGGCGTTAGCGAGACGTATGTATGGCAAGAACGTAAGAGTACTTATGGATGGCGTGTCGTCTGAAGAGCGTCAGGAAGTCGAAAAAATTATTCGCCTTGCGAGGAACGCGCCGCCTTCGAGTCAAATAGCTGGACGGGACCATCAAGACACCAACGGCAAATGCCGATCAAACTCCCGTTGTAAATAGTTGACCTTTTGCCCCTCTCAATCGCTCTACTTCTCTACCGCGCCGCCCGAGTCGGCCCAATCTTTGAACCCGCCGAGATTGAAGACCCGCTCGTAGCCCAAATCCTTGAGCATCTTGCCGGCGAGCGCGGCGCGGCCGCCCGAGCCGCAATAGAGAATGACGGTCTTGTCCTTGCTGAAATTCTTGTCGTGCGAGGGCAAATCGGGATCGGCGCGGAATTCCAGCATGCCCCGGGAGACATGGATGGCGCCCGCGACCTTGCCGCTCGCCTGCACCTCGGGCGCGTCGCGGACGTCGACGACGAGCGCATCGCCTTTGGCGATGATCTCCTTCGCCTGCGCCGGCGTGAGCTTCGGTACCGCGGCGTCGGCGGCCTCTAACATTTGTTTGACGGTCGTCGGCATGTCGTCCTCCCGGATTACGCACTGGTTCAGCCGAGAGTATAACGCGCGCGGCGTTCGGCTCAATCGCTCGACAGGATCACGTTCTTGACGATCGGATAAACCTGGTTCTCCCAGCGCTTGCCGGAGAACACGCCGTAATGGCCGACGCCGGCCTGCATGTGGTGGCGCTTCAGATACGGGCGGAGCTTGCTGCACAGGTCGTGGGCCGCGACGGTCTGGCCGACGGCGCAGATGTCGTCGCGCTCGCCCTCGACTGTGAGCAGCATGGTGCGGCGGATCGCGCTCGGATCGATCCGGGTGCCGTGCCATTCCAGCTTGCCGAGCGGCAGCGCGTATTCCTGAAAGATCAGCCGCACCGTCTCCAGATAAAACTCGGCAGTGAGATCGAGCACGGCGAAATATTCGTCGTAGAAGGCTTTGGTGGTCGCCGCCTTTTCGGTTTCGCCGTTGGCAAGATGCTCGTAAAGCTCCTTGTGCGCTTTCACGTGCCGCTCGATGTTCATGCTCATAAAGGCGGTGAGCTGAACGAAACCGGGATAGACCCGGCGGAACGCGCCGGGATAGCGGATCGGCACCGATGCGGTAAGCATGCGCTCGAACCAAGCCATGTCGCGCTTGTTGGCAAGATCGTTCACTTTGGTCGGATTGACGCGGCAGTCGATCGGACCGGCCATCAGCGTCATCGAACGCGGTTGCGCCGGATTACTCTGCTGCGCCATCGCGGCGACGGCGGAGAGTACCGCAACGCAGGGCTGGCACACGGCAAGAACGTGCGAGCCGGGCCCCATCACTTCGAGAAACTTGATCAGATGATCGACATATTCGTCGACGCCAAAACGGCCCGCGATCAGCGGTATGTCCCGCGCGTTATGCCAGTCGGTGATGAAAACGTCATGATCCGGAAGCATGGTGCGCACAGTCGCTCGCAACAGCGTGGCGAAATGACCTGACAGCGGCGCCACCAGCAGCACGCGCGGCTGTGTCGTCGCAACATCCTTCTTGAAGTGAAGCAGCGTGCCGAACGGAGTCTTGTGCGCGGCCTCCTCGCGGACTTCGACCTCGCGGTTGCCGACGTTGATCGAGCGGATGCCAAACGGCGGGCGGGTGTGGGTCAGCCCCATCCGCGAGACCAGCTCGTAGGCCGCGGTCAGATTGCGGACGGCGGAATTTTCGGCGACCAGCGGCTGGCGACCGGCGGCAAGCGCCATGGTCGCCCACGCTTTCATCGGCGTCATAATGTCGGTGTGGGTCTGATAAGCGAAATACAGCATCCGTTACCCACGGGCGCCGTAGGCTGTCCGGCGACAGCACACCTGCGACCCCCCAAGCGCCGGGAAACTAGTGCATTTCTTGTTGCGCTGCGACAAAATTGTGAACATCCTGCACAAAGGGAGCGGAACGCAGGAATCAGTGCGCGGAAGCAAGCACCGCCGAATCCCTGAAATTGGCCGTAACCGATTGATAAACACATCCTTCCCGCCACCACGAGCGCTCAATGTCCAAGGCCACCCTAACAATTGCAAGCAAGAATTATGGCTCATGGTCGCTGCGCGGCTGGTTGCTCTGCAAAATGTCCGGCCTCGATTTCGACGAACAGCACGTCGGCACCGATGACCCCTCGACCCGCGCGGAATTGCTGCTGCTGTCGCCGTCCTTCCTGGTGCCTTGCCTTATTCACGACGGGCTTAAGGTTTGGGACACGCTGGCAATCGTCGAATATCTGAACGAGATCAAGCCCGAAGCGGGCCTGTTGCCGGCCGATCAAGCGCAGCGCGCGCATTGCCGCGCGATCTGCGGCGAGATGCATTCCGGCTTCGCCAATCTGCGCTCGGCGCTGCCGATGAATCTCAAAGCGCATTTTCCGGGCTTCAAATCCTGGGCCGGCGCGCGTGGCGATATCGAGCGCATCACCGCGATCTGGCGCGAATGCCTGGAGAAATACCAGGGACCATACCTGTTCGGCGAAAAGCCCTGTGCCGCCGATGCCATGTACGCTCCGGTTTGCACGCGCTTTGTGACCTACGACGTCGCGCTTGATCCCGTATCGGCGCAATACTGCCGCACCATCATGGCAATGCCGCTGATGCAGGAATGGATCGCCGCCGCCAAGGTCGAGCCCGACGAGTTGGAAGAGCTGGACGTAGAGTTTTGAGCGGCGTCCTGCGGACTAAATCGCGTTTGTGTCGGCCTGCGAAGGGCGCGCTAGGCCGCGAACTCATGGACAGTGTCCGGACGGACGACTTGCGACGTCGCCTATGTCCCGAAAGCGACCGACAACCGTTTCAGGGCCGCATGTCGCGATGGGCCAGGAGCCGACATGCTCCCGGTGCTAACAGACCGAGAAGCGCGCCATTTAGTCTTCCGACGGAATCACTCCGTCGGTCTGTCGCTTCTCCTCAGCCACCTCGGCGGAGGAACCCAGGTATTTCACCTGCACCTGCTCAATCTTGCCGGTAAACGTGAACGGCGCCTTGTCGTAATAGTCGAGCGACACGGGCGAGCCGAGGTCGGTACCGATGTCGAGGCAGTCGTTGGCGGTAAACAACAGCGGCGCGCTGACCGGAACCGTTCCTTTCGCAACCTCCATGCCGTTCACTTTCAGAGTCACGTCGAGCGGACCGGCGGGCTTTTTTACGGCGTACCTGGTCTCCACTTCGATCTTCACCTTGCCGGTCGGCAGCTTGTCTTTCGCATTGATTTGCGTTCGTTGAATCTCGAATAGGTTGTATTCGTAGGAGAGCGTACCGTCTTTGACATACAGCGCGAGCCCGCCGGAGAAGCCGCCGAGAGCGTAGAGCACTCCGTTGGCATCGGCCGGAATGTCAGCATCAACCGTGACCACGTTCTCTTTGTTGCCGAGGGCCGGCGCGGCGAACTCCGGCATTCGCGTCATGTTTCCCGCAAACGTCCACTCGGTGTAGGGTGTCGAAATTCTCAAATCAGGACGCACCACGGGCACAAAAAGGCCGCCGCCGACGGGAAAGCCTTTGTTCTTGGCGAACTCCATCGTGAAGAGGTCTTTCATCTGCGCAAGCTTGTCCGGCATCTTGCTCGCGAGATCGTTGGCCTGCGTCCAGTCCTCAGCAAGATTGTAAAGCTCCCATTTGTCGTTGTCGGGCGACCAGGCAAGCTGGCCCTTCTCATCAAAGAAACCTTTTGGCAGGCCCGGAACCCAAGGCAGCCTCGGTCCGACGGCGTCGGCAAACCAGCCATCATGGTAGATGCCGCGACTGCCCATGATCTCGAAGTACTGCGTGTGTTTGACTTCTTTCGCCTTAGCGTCGTTGAACGTGCTCGCAAAGCTCACGCCATCAAATGGGCCTTGCGGGAAGCCGTTGACAACGCGTGGCGGTGTGATGCCGACGATGTCATAGATGGTGGGAACAACATCGTTCACGTGCAGGAATTGTGAACGCGGCACCCCATCGTGCTTGATCTTGGCCGGCCAACGGACGGCCAACGGATTGCGCGTGCCGCCGAAATGCGCCGCGACCAGCTTGGTGGACTTGTAAGGGGTGCTGCCGCCCCAGGCCCAGCCGGCGTGATACATGTTGTCAGTCTTGGGCGAGCCGAGCACATCCAGGCCGCCAAGTTCGTTCAACGCCTTGATGTGCTGTCCAACCGTCGTTGGAATACCGTTTTGCGCCAGCAATTCGCTGATGGTGCCGTTTTGTCCTTCCGCCGAGGAACCGTTGTCGCCCCAGATGTAGAAGATGATGGTGTTGTCGCCGTAGCCGAGCCGATCAACCTCGTCAACGATCCGACCAATCTGAACGTCTACATGCTCGGTAAACCCCGCGAACACTTCCATCAACCGCCGCTGAAATGGCCGTTCGTTTTCGGGAATGGAGTCCCATGACGCGAGCGTTTCCGGCCGCGCCGTGAGTTGCGCGTTTGACGGAATGTAGCCCATCGCTTTCTGCCGCGCGAAGACACGCTCCCGGTATTTGTCCCAGCCGTCGTCGAACTTGCCTTTATATTTGTCGGCTCATTCCTTCGGGACTTGATGAGGACCGTGAGAAGCACCGCTGGCCCAGTACATGAAGAACGGTTTGTCGGGTGCAAAGGCTTTGTGGTTTTGCAGCCAGCCGATGGCATCGTCGGCGAGGTCTTCGCTCAAGTGATAGTAACTGTGGCCGCCGGAAGTCTTGGGCGGATGGACGACAGCAGTATTCCGCACCAGGTTCGGCTCATACTGCGAGGCCTCGCCTGCAATGAAGCCATAGAAGTACTCAAAGCCGTAACCGGTAGGCCAGTAATCGAACGGGCCCGCTGCCGTTGTTTGCTCGGCGGGCGTATTGTGCCACTTGCCCCAGGCGCCGGTGCTGTAGCCGTAGTCCTTGAGGACCTCGGCCACCATGGCGCTGGTCTTGGGTTGGACGCCCGAATAACCGTCCCAGTCATTGGCAAGTTCGGCAATCTGGCCGGCGCCAACGCGCTGGTGGTTGCGCCCGGTCAACAGCGCAGCGCGTGTCGGCGAACACATCGCGGTGGTGTGAAACCGATTGTAGGATATGCCCTCGTTCGCGATGCGGCTCAGTGTCGGCGTATGAATCTCACCGCCATAAGTGTCCGTCTGCCCAGGACCGACATCGTCAATGAGCACGATGATGATGTTTGGCGCATCCTTGGACAGATGACTCTGCGCCGGTGACGGACTGTAGATCGAGTCCTGAATTGTTCGGCCGGCGATGCTGCCTGACGGTGTGGGCGGAAACGGCAGCACCTCCTGTGCCGATGCCGGAGCAGCAAATGCTGCGACGAGTGCCATGCCGCCCGTCACCATCGACAGCCCGTAGCGCGCGAGTTGCGTTTTCATGCTTTGGCCTCTCATCACAATCACGGACAGCAGCGAGGTTCCGCAATCGGCGCCGACACTATCGGCTTTCGGGCACCCCGGCCACCAACGTTCGCGTGTCTGCCGCTCCCGGAATCGGTTCTGGCCGAAGGAGGTACTTTGGTCGCGGTAGGGACGAGGATTTCTCCTCGCCCACCGGGTCACCGGAGGCAGTCGCCCGCCTCCGGTTCCCACAGAACGTGGCGTGCGGATTTCCCGCACCACGCTCTTCGGCGGTTGGTTCACAG
>JBAUGC010000753.1:0-8131 GCA_049679485.1 Xanthobacteraceae bacterium | reverse complement strand
GGCATCCCCGGCGTTGCCGCGATCATTGCGGTTGCTTCCGGCAAGGGCGGCGTCGGCAAGTCAACGGTCGCACTCAATCTCGCGCTCGGCCTGCGCGACTTGGGGCTGAAGGTCGGCATCCTCGACGCCGACATTTATGGGCCGTCGCTGCCGAAGCTGCTTGCCATCCGGGAGAAGCCTGAGACCATCGGCGGCACGCGATTAAAGCCGATCGTGCGCCACGGTCTGCCGGTGATGTCGATTGGCTTCCTCGTCGAAGAGGAGACGCCGATGATCTGGCGCGGGCCGATGGTCATGTCGGCGCTGACGCAGATGCTCCGCGAAGTCGAATGGGGCGAGCTCGACGTCATGGTGGTCGACATGCCGCCGGGCACCGGCGACGCCCAGCTTACCATGGCGCAGCAGGTGCCGCTCAAAGGCGCGGTGATCGTTTCGACGCCGCAGGATCTGGCGCTGATCGACGCGCGGCGCGGCATTGCCATGTTCCGCCGCGTCAACGTGCCGGTGCTCGGTATCGTCGAGAACATGTCGACGTTCATCTGCCCGCATTGCGGCACGCGCTCGGATATTTTCGGCCACGGCGGTGCGCGCCGCGAGGCCGAGCGGCTCGGCGTGCCATTCTTGGGCGAGGTGCCGCTGGCAATCGACATCCGCGAAAAATCCGATGCCGGCGCACCGGTAGTCGCCACCGATCCCGACGGCGACCACGCCAAAATCTTCCGCGGCATTGCCGCGAAAGTGCGCGACGGCTTGCAAGCCGAAAGCCGCCAGGCCCCGAAGATCGTCATCGAGGCCTGAGTTGCCGGCCGTCAACTAAGGCGCTCCTCTTCGACCTGTTGTCCCAAGACGGCGCCGGTCGCGGTGTCCACGCGATGGATCTGGCCACATACCGGACAGGTCACCGGCTCATAAACGTGGTGGTCCTCCGAAATATCTTCGGCGGAGAAGCCCTGAACGCGGTATCCGGTGGCGGGACAGCGATACATGAAGAGCGGCATCCCAACAGCATTCCGTTGCGCATCACGAAATGGATTGATTTAGATCAATCTCCGAAACGGGCCGCTCTAAAATCCAAAAGGGATTACGACATGAAAGGGGGGCCGGTACCGACCGCCGGTTGGAACGCGCTTCAAGGGAAATCAGCACGCGCGCCGACTTCGGCCCTCGCGCGGAGGGAACGGTAAGAAAATGAGACCGCCAAACGAGGCGGCCTCATGGTGCACGGGACTTACGCGCGACTTACTTGAGCTGCGTCGAAACGCTCGAAAAGGTCGCATTGAGCTGCGTACCGAGACCATTGACCACGGCAATGATCGCGACAGAAATACCAGCGGCGATCAGGCCGTATTCAATCGCCGTCGCAGCAGATTGATCCTTCACGAACCGAACCAGCAGTTGAGACATGTTAGCCCCTCGGGGTTGTCCTCTCCGCCCAAGGCCGCAACATAGCCGCTCCTTCTTGTCCGTAAGTAAATTCAGCCGTGAAAATTAGGACAGTCCGATCCGCAAAATTTGAAGAAAAAGCCCGGAATTCGCACCGCACCAGAACGAAAGCCCCGACTGTCTCTGTCTGGGCCTAGTTTCACCGGAAGCATCCGCAAGCTGCCGTAACCAACGGAACGGCATAAGGATAAAGTCCGTTACTCGTCCGCTTCTCCCAGCACCTTGCCGGTACCGGGGTTGACCAGGTGGACCTGCTGGCACGCAAGGCAGGTGACCGACTCGTAGGTCTCAGCGTCGTCCGGCGTGTCTTCGGCGACGAAGCCTTGAACCCGAAGGCCGGTGTTCGGGCAGCGATAGAGGAAGGGGGGCATTGATTGCCTGTCAGGACGGTCGAGACCTTAGCCCCTTCCGAGGTTCGGCCAAGACCGTCCACTCCCGGCACCGGGGAATAAATACCATACGCGCATCTGCGGCGCGGGTCTTGATCTCGATCAAAAAGGGCCTCGCCCCACAGAACAAAAGGGGCCATTGAGGCCCAAAACGCCCGGAGATGGGCCATCACTCTGATCCGGCCGTCACTTGATGGAGATTCAGCAAAGCCCACATTCTCCGGATGCGTTGATCACGGCGTGGAGCTATCCGGCTTGGAAGGGGTCTTGAGGACGATTTCAGTGGTTGGATTTTTCTCGGCCCGGCGCGCCAGCTGGAGCCACGCGTGCGCGATGATAACCAGCCGCGCCCGATGTTGCGGATTTATGATGCTCTCAGCGATGCCGAGACAGTCCGCGGCATGGCGGCGGTAATCCTCTGGCGACATAAGCCAGATCCCCCGCATCTATCATTTGACATAAATGCGATTGGGTCCGGTCCGGTTCCAAAATGGGCCATTGCTCGGGAGAGGGTGGGAACTCGGCGTCGCTTGGGCTGAACGCCCGCTCACACGATACATGAAAGGAAGCCGCCAACCTGAGATTGCCAAAAGAAAGAGCCTCGGCATGGTCAAGGCCGAGGCTCAGTCGGAATGGGAATGTGAGGTGACAGTTAGCCGTCGAGTGAATGCCGACAGCTTGATCGTTCGCTATGACAACCGCATGACGGGCACTTGAAGGGCAGCGGCCGAGCTTCGGTCACAAGAACAATTGCACCTCAGGCTTATGACTGCCTGGGCTTTTAACCACCCAGGTCGTCTATATGCCGAGGAAAAACACGAAGTTAGGTGTGGCCGAGCGCCGTACGGCTGAGGCCAGGCAGATCGTGGCTCGACAGCAGGAGCTCATGGCGAAACTCAAAGCTTTGGGGCAGCCCACTGTCGAAGCCGAGCTAACACTGCAGACGTATATGAGCGCGCTCAAACTCATTGAGGCTCACGAGGCCAAAGTTAGAGCGGAAATCCGCGCCGGAAAGCATGAAACCAAAACAGACCGGCGCCGGCGAATGAGGACACCGCCGGATTCAGATTAGCGACAGCAGGCTCGCAGGGCCAGTACCGACCTAAAAGATCATGCCCGACCAAAATGATAGAGCGCCAGTCGGTTCAATCTGAAGCGATGGCGCTCTAGTCATCCGGAGCAGTCTCAGTCATCACCTCAAGGCAGGGCCAGCATTCAAAGCTTGGCACAAAAGGATACCCATCGACCTTCGCGCGACCGGGCTCCATTGGATTTTTGCATTTCGGGCAGATTGGCGATTGCTGCAGCGTATTTCCCATGACCGCGTACATTCCAGACGAACGATAGGCCGGCGCCGGCCCGATACATCATGATCAAAACGGACCACTGAGAACAATCACGAAGGGGGCCAGCACCGGGGGCCAGCACCCGAAATGACGAGGCCGCCGGCTAAAGCGGCCACTCACGCACTTCTTCGCTCGCCATGAGCATGCCGGCTGGATTTCCTTGAAGGATATCCTCCGGGTGCTCCAAAACCCGAACAATGTTCTCATCGCCGGTTGCCCATGAGATGGCAGTAAAATCATCCTCTTCATTGCGTCTAAGCCACCTCACGCTGTCGAGATTTATATAGACCGGCGTGCCATCGAATTTGCGCGTACATTTGGTCCATTCAGCCATCGCCACCTCTCGTTTCCGGCGGCAACGGCCGTAAGGCAAAATCGTACAAACGCAGTGACAATTTCAAGACAGTCCTGAAAATCCGGGCAGCCGTTCGTCGAGCGCCGTGCGCTTCACGACCTCTACCGTGTCAGGGATATGATCAGCGCGGCGCTCGATGATCGCAAATCTGCGATGATGGCGCCGAGCCGGCGGAACTGAAAATCGAATTGGAGCCGACCAAATAAAACGGCCGCCAATCGAGGCGGCTTAAAGGGTCATCGCAACCAGCCTAACGAGCCCATAGCCAAGAAGGGCTGTCCAAGCGACCGTGACACCGAACCCCAAGATCAGGAATGCCGGTGGTCCTACGCGCTGATAAAATAGTGAAATATTGCTTGCCATTGGTGCAGTGCACAATAACAATATGTTTGAAAAAGGGCCACTTGGGCAGAACATCCGGGCGTAGTCCCGGCGGCCCTGTCTGCCGGACGATCTCCACGTGGCGCAACGAAAAACGCCCCATCCGCCGGCAGGCGGTTGAGGCGTTCGCGTGGCCGGCATTCGCGGCCTCGCAGTTCGCGTTAGCCGCAGTGCACCCGGCCGGCTGGACCGCGCCAGCAGCCGTTATAATAGCGCCAGCCGGGGCCGCGCCAATACGGCACAGCGACAACAGCGGCACCCCCATTGCGGATACAGCCGCCGTAAGGGCCACGGTGAAAGCCTGCACCGCAACCGCCGGCGACCAGGACAATTTGCGGCGACGGATTATTGCCAAGGTCGCCAACCGGCGGCATTGCTTGAACCGCAGAGGCGGCGAATGTCAGCATGGCGGCGGCTGAAATAGACAGCATTGATTTGATCATTGGAGCTCCTTCAAGAAGTTGATCACACACGCGGCCCCATATAGCGGATCGGATATGAATAAGAGGCAACGAATTGGGCAGGGATCCTTCCGGGTGCCGCGGCCGTCCGTTCCTGGTTTCCAATTATGGAATGAGGACAGTCGGAAATTAAAATTTGGAGCAGAACGGTCGTAACCAGGACACGTACCCCCCAACCCCGGTACCGGCCCGGAAGGGAGCCAGACTCCCACCCCGGTACTATCCGAATTAGGACCGGCGCGGAGGGAAATTAGGGCCGCGTCTGGCCATGCTGATGAAAACGCACGGGTCGCCCCTGGCTGTCCTTTGATTACGATCGCAAAAGCGACGCTGGAAAAGGTCTTTGAGAATGGTGGCGACGCCGCCAACCGAGGCGGCCTAGAACGGAATTGAAAAAACCACCCGCTGCTTATGGTCTTTGACAATCATCATCGCCCCCGAATCGATTTGGCCGTACACTTGCTTAAGTTCTCGGACCACGAGCATTGCGTAAGCGAGGGCATCATCGTCGAGGGGAAGTACTTTGCCGTCAGAATCCTCGTGATCCGTTTCGCCGATTCTTATGATGAAGTAATAACGCGGCAACCGAGTACCCTTGCTGACGGCACTCAACTGAAAAACTGGTCAAGCCGACAACAACTCAAAAGCAATTTTGTTCAACATTGAAACACCGATACGAAGTTGCCTATATGTTCCTTGGAAAATCAAAAGGGACCACCCCTCAATTCAAAAGCGGCCAGCCGGCATGGAAAGGGGCCAGTACCAAAAAAAGCCAGACGAGGCAGCCAATTGAGGCGGCCGCTTATTTAAATTGGACGCCAAGTTTGTGCGTCTCTTTCCATACCGCTCTGCAACGGCGCCTCGTTGAATCGCCGTCGATTAACAGGTCGAAGTTGTCGGGAATACCGAATGTGCTGCCGACCCAAAGGCCGGCGCCTTCCTCCGATATGTCGATGACCGTGCACCTGATCGGCGGGAGATTGGATGCAACAATGATCATTGCCGGTTGCTGAGCCGGACTGCGTGAGTGCCTACGGACGGCTATCAACGGCTGCGGCTTGTCGGTATTCGAAGCGCCCATCGGTAAATCCTCTGGTCGCGCTTTCGCGCTGCGAATCCAGCGCCCTCAGAGCTAGATAATAGCGCCTATACAACCGGCAGGATGTGCAATTCGGTGCAGTCTGCGTTTGTTCACAGCGGCTTGTTAGTAACTAAAGTTACTCACTCATTTCCCGTTTTGTTCAAAACGGACCATCCCTCATTTCAAAAACGGGCCAGCCGGGATGGAAAGGGCCCGGTACCCCCCGTCTTGCTCCGCAAATTCCAGAAGAGCTTGAACGGCGGAATCCGATTAAAGGCGGCCGACGTAAATCAGCCCATCACCAATGGTGGACTGATGACGTGCGCCATCCCTGCGCTCGTACGACATGCGCATGCGGGTCATTACATTGATGCGTGTTTCTCGGAATTGGAGGCCGCCAACCGCCGGTGGCCTAATGTCTTCTCGCACTGGAGTGGGGATCGGTCGCAGGCAAGTCCGCAAGTTCTGTATGTTCTGCGGCCAGCCGCATGAGCGCCACTGCAGTGTCGGTATCGCGGGTTGTCTGGGCAAGCTTGATGAGTACCGCCGCTTGGCGACGGTGATATTCCGAATCTCGCATGGCGTCCCCCGACCCCGGACGGTACTAGAGTACGGTCAGAGAAACGCCGCAATGCAGTCAGGGAACATGCTTGATATGCAAATTCGGCAAGTCTGTTCATATTCAAAAGGGGCCAGCCGGGAAGGAAACGGGCCAGTGCCCATCCCCCGGTGCTGTCCGAATCAGGACAGGCGGAATTTGACGGCGGGGTTGAACGCGAGGATCGCCGCCACGGTTGTCGGCGGCGGACCAGAACATCGTGTTGTTGTTCGCAGCCGTCGCCGGGATCGGCTGGATGACATCCCAGTGCTCGACCACCTTGCCGCTTTCCGACCGGTAAATGTCAACAACGGCTTCGCCGCCCGGATTGTCCGACAAGCCGTGCCAATGGCTGTGGCGGATGACGTAATCCCCGTCCGCGAAGACGCGTTTGATCTCGCCATGCGCGTCCGGACGATTGGCCATGAGCTGAGCGATGAACTTGCGAAGCCCTTCCATGCCGTCGCCGATGAGAGGATTGTGCTGGCGATAGACGGCTCCGGCATAGATGCGGAACGCGTTCTCAACGTCGCCTTCAAAGACCGCCTTCTTGTGGAAGGCCACTGTGTTGGCCTTGTTCGTTTCGGACATGGTCCTTCCTTTCAAGATGGACTTAGCCGACATTCCCCGGATCACGTCCCGGCTTGGTCGGAAATCTGCTGCTTCTTTGTAATTTGGACAGCCGGAAATTCAAATTAGGACAACTAGCCCGGAATTAGGACACTACTCGCCAGTGCGGTAGTGGCCCGAACAGGCCGGTACCCAGACCTGAAATCACGCGCATTCACGTGGAATAGTGAAATCCATGTTGTCATGCGCCCAATCCAAAAACCAAGTCACGATCCGATCGCCGGGCTTCAACTTGCTGCCTTCCTCGGCGAGATAGTCGAATGTCCGGTCCCGAAACCGGCGCGTGACGCAATTGACCTTTTTCTGGCGCATTTGCATTTCTCAAAGCTTCCCATGAATTAAGGCCAAGATGATGCGCGAGTCGTTCGACTGAGGCCAGTCCGGAAATGACGAGGCCGCCAACTGAGGCGGCTCCTTATTTGATTGGTGGCGGGCTGGTCCAATGCTCCTGCGCGACGGCATCTGACCATGCCGAGCCGAGTGGTTGGAGCATCAGCCAAGTCTCAGTGAGCTTGCCGCCTTCAACGCGGTAGGACCGCATGCCCGCCCTGCTGCGCGGCTCGCCGGTCTTGGGATCAGTCCACTGGAAGGCAAATCGAAACCACGCGCGGTCGCCTGCAAACGAGTGATCGTACACGACGACACGTATGTCCGGCCGCTCCTTCCGCGTTGCGGCGATCTCCGCCGCATAAGCATCGCGTGTGACCGTCCGGTCGCCTTTCTCGTCATGGCGGACGTAGTTTTCTGCGACGCAGTCCGGCACCAGGTCGTATCGACCTTCATGCCAAACCTTTTCCCATCGGTCGAATAGGTCCCGCATCAAAGTCTCGTCCGACATCGGCAAACTCCTTCCTGATCCCGTCGTGATGACATAGCTCGCGGTCACCAGCGCGATTAGAAGGGCCAAGGGTAAGATTCGTTTCATTGGCGCGAGCCTGAATTGCTGTGCGTAAGGGATCAACGGTCCTAGTGGAATGGGACAAAACGGGCCACCCTGAAATTCAAAAGGGACCAGTCGGGATGGAAAGGGGCCAGTATCCCGTCCCCCGGTACTGGCCCCTTTAGCCCCAAAAGGGACCAGCCCAGATCTGAAAAGGGACCAGAGGGGCCAGGAGAAAGTCGATGTGGAATAAACTTCGCCTTGGCGTCGTGTCTTTTGTTGCTTGGGCCGCTGGCGTCCCAATCCGCGTAGCCGACGATTATTGGCTCAAGGAAAACGCGCCTTCAGCCAATTTATCCCCTCCTGTCGGCAATTAGCTGACCACCAGGCAGCACCTGACGCTGGAAGCTCGATGACGCAAATCGTGTCATCGTTGTGCATGTGGGCTCTCATTGCCTCCATCGTGGCTTGAGCCCCAAGATTTAATTCTGCCAACCAAACAGAATTTTGTAAGTGGGCCGCGCGCCACGAGTTCAACAACGAATAGAGATTCGTATAGTCGTGGTG
>JBAUGC010000752.1:0-3059 GCA_049679485.1 Xanthobacteraceae bacterium | reverse complement strand
GTTAGCGGCTCCAGGGGGACTTGGGATGGTCTGACGGCTCGCAGGCCGTTTACTTCTTCCCGCTGTCAAATTTTGTGGTCGCCGAGCGGGCGTTTGCTGTCTAATTTGCAGGCAGTCGAGGCGGTTGCCTAGCTGGCAGGCCTAAAATGGTGTCCGACTGCGGATCGCGGCCGCCAGTGTGCCCTCGTCGAGGTAATCGAGTTCGCCGCCCACCGGGACGCCGTGCGCCAGTCGCGTAACCTTGACCTTGGCGTCGTGGAGGAGGTCGGTGATGTAGTGCGCCGTGCTTTGCCCGTCGACGGTGGCATTGAGCGCCAGGATGATCTCATGCACTGCAGGATCGTGTGCACGCCGGACCAGCGCAGCGACGGTGAGGTCGTCCGGCCCGACACCATCGAGCGGCGAAAGCGTGCCCCCGAGCACGTGATAGCGCGCGTTGATGGCATGGGCGCGCTCAAGCGCCCAAAGGTCGGCGACGTCGGCCACCACCACGATGGCGGCAGCATCGCGCCGCGGGTCGGTGCAGACGGTGCAGGGATTCTGCGTGTCGATGTTGCCGCAAATCTTGCATACCTCGATCTTCTCCATCGCGGTCTGCAAAGCAGCGGCTAACGGTGCCATCACCGTCTCACGCTTCTTGATGAGAAAGAGCGCCGCACGCCGCGCCGAACGTGGCCCCAAGCCCGGCAATCGCGCCAAGAGCTGAATCAGACGTTCGATCTCGGGACCGGCTGCGATCGCGGGCATCGATCAGAATAATTTGAGGCCCGGCGGCAGCGGCAGACCGCCGGTCAGCGACTGCATGCGCTCGGCTAACAACGCTTCGAGCTTGCGGCGGGCGTCGGCATGCGCGGCGACGATGAGGTCCTGGAGAATTTCCTTCTGGTCGGGCTTGCAAAGAGAATCGTCAACTTGCGCAGCTCTGAGCTCGCCCTTGCCGGAAAGCTTCAGGATGACAAGTCCCCCGCCGGCCGAGCCCTCGACCTCGATGCGGTCGAGCTCGGCCTGCATCGCCTCCATTTTAGATTTGAGTTCGGTGGCCTGTTTCATCAGGCCTAAAAAATCGACCATTGCGATACCTTCTTAGAGTTCGTCGTCAGCCGGGCCGGCTTCGCCTGCTACCTCGAACGGTACGTCATCCGGGCCCGCCGCTGCACCGATGGGCGGCCGCACGTCGACGATCTCGGCACCGGGAAAGCGCGCGAGCACCGCTTGCACCAGTGGATCGGCGCGTACACCGTCCTTCAGATCGGCTTTGCGCATCTGCGCCTGGGCGTAGAGACTAGGCAGGCCGGGTTCGGCGGACACGATGACCATCCAGCGTCGCCCGGTCCAATCGGACAGCTTCTTTGAAAGCTCTCCGGTGAGCGATTTCGGCGCGCTTGCTTCCAGGCTGATTTCCAGCCGGCCGTCGTCAAAGCGTACCAGTCGTACGTCGCGTTCGAGCGCACTCTTGATCGTGAGGTCGCGCCTTTCGGCCGCCAGCGCCACCAAGTCCTCAAAGCTTGCAAGCGAACGAACTGGCGCTGTGCTCCCCTCACCGCGCGCGACCGGCTCGCTTGCCCGTATCTCGGCAGGTGCCGCAGCGGCGAGCGTCGCGCGCGTTCCGCCGCGTGGCGCTTCCGTGCGCGGGGCTTCAACGCGCGCCGGCATCTCCATCCGGGGCGACTCTACCCTTGACGACGGTTGGCTCGGCGACGGTGCACCGCCATTGCCGCGGGCGCCGTCGCCGAGCGAGCGGATCACTTCGTCCGGCGTCGGCAGGTCGGCGGCATAGGCGATACGCACCAGCACCATCTCGGCGGCAGCAAGCGGCCGTCCGGCAGCGGCGACCTCTTCGATCCCCTTGAGCAGCATCTGCCAAGTGCGCACGAGGACACGCATCGAAAGTTTCGCCGCAAAGGCGCGGCCGCGCGTGCGTTCAGTCTCGGTGAGCGAAACGTCGTCGGCGAGAGCAGGCACGATCTTCACCCGGGTGACGAAATGCGTGAACTCGGCAAGATCGCCCAGCACCATGGCCGGATCGGCGCCGGTGTCGTACTGGTCGCGCACTTCGGCCAATGCGCGGGCGAGATCGGCGCGCATCAGCGCCTCGAACAGGTCGATGACGCGGGCGCGGTCGGCAAGGCCGAGCATCTGCCGCACGTCCTCGGCGCGCACCGGCCCGGCGGCGTGGGCGATAGCCTGATCGAACAGCGACAGCGCGTCGCGTACCGAGCCTTCGGAAGCTCGCGCAATCATCGCCAAAGCCGCGGGCTCGGCCGTGATCGTCTCCTTCTCTGCAATGCCTTGCAGGTGCTTGACCAGCAGTTCGGCATCGACGCGCCGTAGATCGAAACGCTGGCAGCGCGAGAGCACCGTAATCGGAACTTTGCGAATTTCGGTGGTCGCGAACACAAACTTGGCGTGCGGCGGCGGCTCTTCCAGCGTTTTGAGCAGCGCATTGAAGGCGGCGCCGGAAAGCATGTGAACTTCGTCGAGGATATAGACCTTGTAACGGGCCGACACCGGAGCGTAGCGGATGGCCTCGTTGATCTGCCGCACGTCATCGACGCTGTTGTGCGAGGCGGCGTCCATCTCGATCACGTCGAGGTGGCGGCTCTCCATGATCGGCTGGCAGTGGACGCCGAGCACCGGCATGTCGATTGTCGGCCCGGTAATGGAGCCGTCTGGCAGCTCATAATTCAGCGCCCGCGCTAAAATGCGCGCCGTCGTGGTTTTGCCGACGCCGCGCACGCCGGTGAGGATCCAGGCCTGCGGGATGCGTCCGGTCTCGAACGCGTTCGAGACCGTGCGCACCATGGCATCCTGGCCGATCAGATCGGCGAAGGTCGACGGCCGGTATTTGCGTGCGAGCACGCGGTAGGAGGCGGCCGGAGTGGCTGTGTCGTTCATGTTGAGCGTGGTAAAATTGTAGCCTGGGTTGAGCGAAGCGAAAACCCGGGAAGCGCAGTGCCGGCCTCTCGGTCGTTCCCGGATTTCGCTTCGCTCAATCCGGGCTACACACTTAATGAGAGGGTGGGAGGCTGACGAGCGACCCGAACCGCGCTCGTTAGGGC
>JBAUGC010000751.1:0-2600 GCA_049679485.1 Xanthobacteraceae bacterium | reverse complement strand
CGGTAAACTTGTCCTCGGCGTGGGCTACGCGGATATGCGTAAGGGTTTTGATCTGTTCTTGCAAGCTTGGCGCGTTTTGCTCGCGACCGGGACGCAAGCGCATTTCTGCTGGCTCGGGGACATGGATCCGGGTTTCGAGCGCTGGCTGGGCGCGGAGATAGCTTCAGCAAAGGCCACAGGGACCTTTCATCTCGTTGGATTCCAAGCCGACGTCGGCCCCTATTTCTCAGCGGCGGACGCCTTTGCCTTGACCTCGCGCGAAGATCCGTTCCCGACGGTGGCCCTGGAGGCACTCAGTGTGGGCGTCCCCGTCGTTGCATTTGACGACACTGGCGGCATCCCGGAATTCCTCAGGCAAAAAGAACTTGGCTACGTCGTGCCATATTGCGACGTTCCTTCGATGATCTTGCAGCTGCGCAAGTTGTTCGACGATGGTTGGGACGAGACCACGCGAGCGCAGGCCCGGGCCACGGTCGCGAACGATTTCTCGTTCGCGCACTACGCGCGAGACCTCCTTCGTTTAGCGTTGCCAGAACTCAGCTCCGTATCGGTGGCGGTCCCTAACTACAATTATGCGCATTGTTTGACCAGCAGACTCGATACGATCTTCGATCAAACCCATCCGACTGAAGAAATCATCGTTCTTGATGACGCGTCTACCGATGACAGCGTGAACGTTGTCGAACGCGCTGCCGAATCGCGCGACCGCGATATTTCCCTCGTTATTAATGAAACGAACTCCGGTTCGGTCTTCGCGCAATGGCGAACGGCCGCCGAAATGGCAATCGGCGACTTTATCTGGATCGCCGAAGCCGATGACCTCTCCGAGCCGAGCTTTCTTTCCAGCATCCTCGCGCTGATGCGCGATGATCCCAAGATCGCCCTGGGTTTCTCCGATTCGCGATCAATCAATGCTGACGGCGCCACCGTCTTTGCCAGCTACAAGCCCTATTTCGCCACGGTCGCGACGGACGCTTTGACCCAAACCGAAGTATTCGATGGTGCAGATTTCCTACGCCGGTTCCTTTCGGTCAAGAACCTGATCCTCAACGTGAGCTCCGTCGTGTGGCGCCGGGAGCCGCTGCTGCGCGCGCTCGATGCCTGCCAAGACGACCTCGCCAATTTCCACATGGCTGGCGACTGGCGAATTTACCTGGAGTGCCTCACCGCACCTGACGCCAAAATCGCCTATATAGCCAGCACTCTAAATATCCATCGCCGGCACGCCGCGAGCATCACCCATTCGCTGAGAGCGCAAAAGCACGTCGACGAAATCGCGCGGATGCAACAGGCGATCCGGCAACGATTGAGACTTCCATCCGCTCTTATGGACCAGCAACAAGCTTATCTCGAAGAAGTCGCGCAACAGCTCGATTCAAAGCCGCTGAACTCTTCGGCTCCCGCAACGACCCGAAAAGAACGCTCGAAAAGGCGTTCCGCCAAGTCGAAATCCACTGATTAAAAACAAGCTCGCACCAGAGATTGAAAATGTATGTGCCGCCGTATCAGTCCATCTTGCGGAGTCTGAAGACGACTGACTCGACTGCACGAGATGATGCGGGTATCACCATCCCGCTCGGTTTGTTCAAGATGCTGTTGCAGATTGCGGTTGCGAATTCCGATTTTGACGAAGAACTCTACTTTAAGGAGAATCCGGATGTGCGCGACGCGGTGAGCCGCGGCGACATTGACAGCGGTCATGTGCACTACATCGGCTTCGGCTACTTCGAAGGCCGTAAGGGAGGGAACGCTATTGATGAGACCTGGTATCTAAAACAATATCCAGATGTAGCGGCCGCTGTGCGCAATGGACAGGTTCGATCAGCGAGCGATCACTTTCATCAAGTAGGTGGGGGCGAGGGCCGCAGCCCCAGCGCGGATCACGAAGCGAATGCTGTCCAATGGAAAACGGCGCTTGGGCGTAATAAGTAGTCCGTTGTACGTTTGCAGGATCGGCCTATTTAATCTTCAGCGCTCCGCAAACGACCTGCAAAAAACGCCTTCGCCTCACTACTGTCCGACTCACGGGCCCGTACGCGGGACCACCACCACGCTGCTTCAGTATCGTCTCCTGCTTGTGCATATGCCCGCCCGAACAGAATCTCATGCCAAGACGTGCCACCCGGCGCAACCGACGTCGGAATCATTTCCTTTGCCCTGTCCCACTGCCGATGACTGAGCAGCATACGTATCAATTCCTTGTGGAACGTCGGTTCACCGTAATTGTCCAGAATGCCGGGATACCTATTCATGCCTTGGATAAAAAGTTCCTCTGCTTCGATTTGCTTACCGGAATCGCGCAGACGGAAAGCATCTGCCCGCAACGCCATTGCGGCCTCACGATCGTAGACGTTCGCGGAAAGCGGATATTTAAGCGAGAAGTCACGGAGTGGCCGCGCGAATCTTCGTAATGCTTCGGACCTTAGTAATAGTTCATAAGAGATGAACATCACCAGGTTCTGAAGCAGCCATGGGTACAGCGTCTGGTCACCTCCGATGAAGGGGCGAAGTACCTCAAGAGGCACATATCCGCGAGTCCAGAATTTCTTGACCCAATATTCGAGCGGTTGTTCGTTGACATGGCCCAAGCCCCCTTGTCC
>JBAUGC010000750.1:0-2507 GCA_049679485.1 Xanthobacteraceae bacterium | reverse complement strand
CGCCGTTACTGGCCTGCCGATCTGCATGTGATCGGCAAGGACATCGTGCGGTTCCACGCGGTGTACTGGCCGGCTTTTCTGATGTCGGCGGGCATTGCCGTACCGCGGCGCATTTTCTCCCATGGGTTTCTGTTCAACCGCGGGGAAAAAATGTCGAAGTCGGTCGGAAACGTCATCGACCCGTTTGCGCTCGCCGAAGCTTATGGCGTCGATCCGCTGCGCTATTTTTTTCTGCGCGAGGTGCCGTTCGGCCAGGACGGCAATTACAGCCACGACGCCATCGTCAACCGCACCAATGCCGACCTCGCGAACGATCTCGGCAATTTGGCGCAACGCTCGCTGACGATGGTAGCGCGCGGCTTTGGCGGCGTGCTGCCCGTGCCGGCCGCCTTGAGCGCAGCCGACCAGGCGATCCTCGCTGCCGCCGACGGCATGATCGGCAAAGCGCGCGAGGCGATGGCAACGCAACAATTGCATCAGGTGCTCAATGCCGTGTGGGCGGTGGTCGCTGAGGCGAACCGCTATTTCGCCGGCGAAGCGCCTTGGGCGCTCGCCAAAACCGACCCTGCGAGGCAGGGCACCGTGCTCTATGTGACCGCCGAAGTGTTGCGGCAGATCGCCATTCTGGCGCAACCGTTCGTGCCGGCATCGGCGGCGAAATTGCTGGATCTGCTGGCGGTGCCAGCGTCCGAACGGAACTTTTCGTTCCTCGGCGGCCAACATCGCGTTGCCGCGGGCGCTACGCTTCCGGCGCCGGCGGCGGTTTTTCCCCGATATGTCGAGCCGGCCGTGAGCGCGGCGCAATAGCCATACTGCAGAACATGTTAGTTGACAGCCATTGCCACCTCGATTTTCCCGATTTTGCCAACGAGCTCGACGTCGTGGTGGCGCGCGCGCGTGCCGCCGGCATCGGGCGCATGGTCTCGATCTCAACGCGAGTACGCCGCTACAATGAACTGCTCGCGATCGCGGATCGCTTCGCCGACGTCTATTGCTCGGTCGGCACCCATCCGCACTACGCGCACGAGGAATTGGACGTGACCGCCGCCGACCTCGTCAGCCGCACGCGCCATCCCAAAGTGGTCGCGATCGGCGAGGCCGGACTCGACTACCATTACGACCGCAGTCCACGGCAAGACCAGGAGCGCGGCTTTCGCACGCACATCAAGGCGGCGCGCGAGACCGGGCTGCCGCTCGTGATCCATTCGCGCGACGCCGATGGCGACACCGCGCGGATCCTCGAGGAAGAAACCGGGCAGGGCGCCTTCCCTGCCGTGCTGCATTGTTTCACCGGCGGCCCCGATCTCGCCCGGCGCGCGGTCGCTCTCGGACTTTTTATTTCCTTCAGTGGCATCCTGACGTTCAAGAACTCAACGGCGCTCCGTACCATCGCCGCCGGGCTGCCGGGCGACCGCATCCTAGTCGAGACCGATGCGCCCTATCTCGCGCCAAACCCGTATCGCGGCAAACGCAACGAGCCGGCTTTTGTCGTCGAGACCGCCAAGGTGCTCGCGGAAACGCGCGGCGTTTCCTTTGACGAGATCGCCGGTCAGACTACCGAAAACTTCTTCGCCTTGTTCAGCAAAGTGCCGCGGGCCGCGGCGGCCGCTGCATGACGTTGAAGTTCACGATCCTCGGCTGTGGCTCATCCGGCGGCGTGCCACGGCCGGCGCTGGGCTGGGGCGCCTGCGATCCGACCAATCCGAAAAACCGCCGCCGTCGCACCTCGCTGCTGGTTGAGCGCCAGGGAGAAGGCGGCGTTACCAGAGTGCTGGTCGATACCTCACCGGATTTTCGCGAGCAGCTCATCGACGCCGACGTCGATCGCCTCGACGGCGTCCTTTACACGCACGAACATGCCGACCACATCCATGGCATCGACGACTTGCGGGCGTATTTCATCAAGCAGCGGCAGTTGATCGACGTCTATCTCGACGAGCACACGGCAAAGGTCGTCCGCACCCGGTTCGGCTATTGCTTCGAAACGCCACCCGGGAGCGAATATCCGCCAATCCTGCGCGAGCACCGCCTCGTCGCTGGCCAGCCGGTCACCATCACCGGGCAGGGCGGACCGATCGAAGTGCTACCCATCTTGCAGGAGCACGGCGACATCGCCTCGCTCGGTTTTCGCTTTGGCCGCATGGCCTATTCTTGCGATCTCAGCGGCCTGCCGCCCGAGAGCGTCGCAGCCTTATCGGGCCTCGATATCTGGGTGGTCGACGCCCTGCGCTACCGGCCGCACCCAAGCCATTTCTCTCTGGACGACGCACTCGGCTGGATCGAGCGGCTAAAGCCGCGCCGGGCGATCCTGACCAATCTTCATGCCGATCTCGACTACGAGACGTTGCGTAGGACCGTACCAGCCCATGTTGAGCCTGCATTCGATGGGCTTGCCGGAGATGTTCCATAATATCTCTTATGCGAATCGTATGTCTCATAGCTGGGAATTGTTACCGCGCGCACCTGGCCGGCCCCGCGTTGTACGTATCTGCAGACCATCAGGGGCA
>JBAUGC010000749.1:0-6685 GCA_049679485.1 Xanthobacteraceae bacterium | reverse complement strand
ACGCCGAAGAGCGTTACCTCAAGGAAGGACACCGACTCTACGGCGTACTCGACCGCAGGCTCAAGGACCGAGAATTCGTCGCCGACGCTTATTCAATTGCCGACATCGCCATCTGGCCGTGGATTTCGCGGTTCGAATGGCAGACCATCGATCTCAACGCCTATCCGAACGTCAAACGCTGGTACACGGCGATCGCTAACCGGCCTGCCGTGCGCCTCGGTTACAAAGTTCCGAAGGACGTCGGCGAGATCCCGATGCCGTAACGCAGAATGGCGAGGCGCGCCTTCGTCTACGTTCTCGCCAACCGGCCGATGGGTGTGCTTTACGTTGGAGTGACGAACGATCTTGCTCGACGGATTTGGGAGCACAAGACCAAAGCCGTGCCCGGCTTCACCCGCACGTACGGCCTTGTGAATTTGGTGTACTGCGAGCAACATGAATCCATTCTTGAAGCACGCGCGCGCGAACGCACGGTCAAACGTTGGCGCCGGGCCTGGAAGTTTAAACTGATCGAGCAGGCAAATCCGAGTTGGCGGGACCTGTCGGATGAACTGGTCTTACTCTGAATTCGTCCCCCGGATACGGTGCAGCGCGCAGCGGTGCAACGCTGATCCGGGGCCGTCGCAAGCTCGGCTTTATAGGTTCTGAGTTTGTTACGATCCCGGGTCTGCAGCACATCACTTCGTGCTGCGCTGCGCCCGGGAAAGGCTGTATAGTCTGAATAAAGATCAAAGGGAGCATGCCATGGACGATATCACCCGCGACCCGACGACGATCCGCGCCGAAGACGTCAACCCACGCTACAACTGGGGCCGTCATCTGCCGGTGCTCGGCACCATGGCTGTCGATTTTGAAGAGCGCGTCGACTACCGGCGCATGCACCGTTATCGCCTCGCCCGCGCGCGAGCAGCGCTCGAAGCCTCCGATCTCGGGGCTCTGCTCCTGTTCGACGACAACAACGTCCGCTACGTCACCTCAACCAAGATCGGCGAGTGGGCGCGCGACAAGCTTTCGCGCTGGGCACTGCTGCCGCGCGGTGGCGATCCGATCCTGTGGGATTTCGGATCGGCCGCGGTTCACCACCGGCTCTATTCGCCGTGGCTCAAGCCCGAGAACTGCAAGGCCGGTCTGGTCGGCCTGCGCGGCACGGTCGATCCCGCCTTCGGCCTGATGAAGCATCACGCCGAGGAGATGGCCTCGATTCTGAAATCCGCAGGCGTTGCCAAGATGCCGATCGGCGTCGACATCATCGAACCGCCGATGATGTTTGAGCTGGAAAAGGCCGGCCTTAAAGTGAAAGACGGCCAGCAGGTCATGCTCGAAGCACGCGAAGTAAAATCCGCCGACGAGATCGCCCTTTTGAACCGCGCCGCGGCCATGGTCGATGGCGCCTATCAGCTGATCGACGAAAAACTGAAGCCCGGCGTGCGCGAAAACGACATCGTCGGGCTGGTCAATGAGTTCCTTTATCGCCACGGCTCCGACGACGTCGAAGCCATCAACGCCATTTCCGGCGAGCGCTGCAATCCGCACCCGCACAATTTCACCGACCGCATGGTGCGGCCCGGCGATCAGGTGTTCTTCGACATTCTGCAAAGCTTCATGGGCTACCGCACCTGCTATTACCGCACCTTCAATGTCGGCCGCGCCACGCCGTCACAGCGCGACGCGTACAAGAAGTGCCGCGAATGGCTCGATTTCGCGATCGACCTGATCAAGCCGGGCGTAACCACCGACGAGGTGTGCAGTGTGTGGCCGAAAGCGCAGGAGTTCGGCTTCCCCGACGAACTTTCCGCCTTCGGCCTGCAATTCGGGCACGGCCTGGGTTTGAACCTGCACGAGCGGCCGATCATCAGCCGCGTGATTTCGATGGATCACCCCACCGTCATCAAGGAAGGCATGGTGTTCGCGCTGGAGACCTACTGCCCGGCGACTGACGGCTATTCGGCGGCGCGCATCGAGGAAGAAGTCGTGGTCACCGATAACGGCCACACGGTGATCTCGCTGTTCCCGGCCGAAGAACTGCCGATCGCCGCCCGCTACTGAAAGCAAGATTAATTTCAGTGCCTCATGGCGGTAGGGTTACTTCGAATGAGGCATTTGTGCGGCGCACAAAATAGGTAGCTTTTGCTTCAAGTTCGGGCTACTCAGGCGCCTTCAAGCAAAAATGAGGGACCTGTCTCAGCATGAAAATGATCATAGCCGCGTGCGCGCTTGCCGGTGTTTGGACCACGAGCGCTGGTGCAGTCGATCTTGCCGAATTGGCGCCGTGCAAACCCGCCGCAGCAAGGCTGTGCAACCATTCCGGCGGTATGACCTGGGATAATCTGCTCCGCTGCGGGGCGACGCTTGCCGCCCACAGCTGGCGGGTCAGCAGCGATTGCCGCGCGGTGCTCAGGAAGTACGGACAACTGTAATCTGCCGATCGTCTTTTGGTACATCGTTCGCCCCGGCCAAGCACCGGGGCTTTTGCTTTTTTGAGCTCGACGGCAACAGGCGCATGGGGATGAACGCGACCCGGAAATCTGCTAGTTCCTTCGCAGCCAGATCGCCAGCCCGTACAAAACGCCCAAACGTCAGCGTCACTTTTGAGAGGATCCCCATGTACGCCAATCTCGAACTGTTCATCGACGGCCAATGGCTCAACGGCGACGGCCGCGCCGGCGAGGACGTGATCAATCCGGCCACGGAAAAGCCGCTCGCGCGACTGCCGCATGCGAGCACGGCCGATCTGGACCACGCGCTTGAAGCCGCCAAGAAGGGCTTCGCCACCTGGCGCGCGGTCTCGGCGTATGAGCGGGCCAAAGTCATTCGCAAGGCCGCCGATCTCATGCGCGAGCGCTACGACGCGATCAGCAAGATCCTGGTGCAGGAACAAGGCAAGGCGTATCCCGAAGCGCGCGCTGAGGTACGCACCTCGGCCGACATTATCGAGTGGTACGCAGAAGAAGGCCGGCGAGCTTATGGCCGCATCGTGCCCGGCGCCTTCAAGGGCATCCGTCAGATCGTGGTGCAGGAGCCGGTCGGTATCGTCACGGCGTTCACGCCCTGGAATTTTCCGACGCTGACGCCAGCCCGCAAGATCGGCGGCGCACTCGCCGCCGGCTGTTCGCTCATTCTCAAGGCGTCCGAGGAAACGCCGGGTGCGTGCGTCGAAATGGTGCGCTGCTTTGCCGACGCCGGCCTGCCGCCCGGCGTGCTTAATCTCGTGTTCGGCGTGCCGGCGACCATCTCAGAACATCTCATCGCCAAGGATGAAGTGCGGAAGATCTCGTTTACCGGCTCAATTCCGGTCGGCAAGCATCTGGCGGCGCTTGCGGCGAAGGGCATGAAGCGCGCGACCATGGAACTCGGCGGCCATTCGCCGGTCGTCGTGTTTGCCGATGCCGATCCGGAGAAATCCGCCGATACGATCGCGGCCTACAAATATCGCAACGCCGGTCAGGTGTGCATCTCGCCCACCCGCTTCTATGTGCAGGAGCCGGTGTACGATCGCTTCCTCAGCCGCTTCACCGAATACGCCAAGTCGCTGAAGCTCGGCGACGGAATGGAGAAAGGCGTCGGCATGGGACCGCTCGCCAATGCACGGCGCATCGACGCGATGGAATCGTTCGTCAACGATGCCAAACACCGCGGCGGCAAGATCGCCACGGGCGGCCAGCGCCGCGGCAATCAGGGCTACTTCTATGAGCCGACGGTGATCACCGATGTGCCGGACGACTCCAAGATCATGACCCAGGAACCGTTCGGCCCGCTGGCGCCGATTGTCAGATTCAAGACCTTCGACGAAGTCGTGGAACGCGCCAACTCGCTGCCCTACGGGCTTGCTGCGTACGCGTTCACCGGCTCAGCGCAGACCGCAAACCTGATCGGCGATGCATTACAGTCGGGCATGGTCGGCGTGAACTCGATCGCCGTTTCGACGCCGGAGACGCCGTTCGGCGGCATCAAGGAATCCGGATACGGCAGCGAAGGCGGCCTCGAAGGATTGCAAGCCTATCTGAACACCAAGTTCATCTCGCAGGCTTAGAAGGAAACGCGTCGTCGCCGGCCTCGTGCCGGCGTTTACGCCTCCGGCAGACCGACCTCGATCAAAAACGAACATGACCGGGACGAACCCGGCCATAACGTTACGCGAATGCTTCGCAGCAACTGCTCAGGCGTGATCGAGGAGCCCGAAATGCGGACCGAGGCGCCGCCGAACGCGGTTCATCGCGGCGCGGGCGGTAAACGCATCAGCGGCGATACGGGCCATCGGCGAAAGCTGCGACGGCCGCACCATCAGATCGCGCATCACCGCCCAGATGTTGGCGCGTCCATCCGGGCGCATGTTGATCAGGGCGGCAGGCGGAACGGTCCGGTGCGCCGGATCGACCACAACGCGCGCCGCGGCGAAAGCAAGTTTATGCTCGCCGGCAACCCGGGCTACCATGTGCGATTCCATATCGACGGCCACGGCGCCGGTGGTCCTGTACAGCTCGCGCTTTTCCGCCGGGTCGGCGATCGGCACATCGACACCGAGAATTGGTGCGTGGATGGCGCCTTTGATCTTGCCAAAAAGCTTGCGCGACCACGTCGCGTCGGTCTCGCGCACGATCTTCGCCTCGTGGATGGCGGAAGCGACCACCCAGTCGCCGGCGCGCAGGTGCGAGGCAAGCCCGCCGGCGACGCCGAAGCTGATCATGCCGCGATAGCCCTGCCGGACGGCGGCATCGGCTACCGTTTCCAACTCGCTGCCGGCCGTGCGGCAAACAACCAGCACGCCGGGCCCGGCAGCAATCCGCGCCTCGAAGGCCAAGCCGACGAATGCGATGACGAGGCGTTTGGGATTTTCAACTGCAGCGTCGGAGACCTGATAGGTGGTGTCCGCATCGCTTACGAGATCATCTACAAAAGTACCACCGGCATAGTCCAATTGGGATGCCATTCGAAGCCATTAACCCCCGCGTCTGTAGCCCAAAATAGCCCAGTCCCCGATCACGCGCCCCGTAGCGTGTCCCGCAGAGACGTCCTCGGCTTCATTCCGGCAAATCACCGAGTTTATATCAAATTCTACCACAAACCGTCGCCATTGCCATTGCTAAAATGCGAATGCCTCCAATCGATTGCGGCATGTCGTGGAACTCTTCCATGGCTTTTTGACCGCGAAAATGCTTCTTCCTCGTCGCTTTGCCGGCACGGATCGCCATGGATAGCACGACACGCACCCTGATCACCGGAGCCACGGGACTGGTCGGCTCGGCCGTGGCGCGAAAGCTCGTCGCCGAGGGCTTTCCGGTGCGGGCGCTGGTTCGGTCGAACAGCCCGCGTTCGCAATTGGACGGGGTCGATCTGGAGTTTATCGCCGGCGATATGCGTGACACCGAATCCGTCCGCCGAGCCATGGCCGGCGTCCGTTACGTCTTTCACGTGGCCGCCGATTACCGGTTATGGGCCCGCGACCCGAACGAGATTTTTGCCGCCAATGTGGATGGCACGCGCATCATCATGCAGGAGGCAAAACGCGCCGGCGTCGAACGCGTGGTCTATACCAGCAGCGTTGCCACTTTGGGCCTGCCAGAAGACGGCAGCCCGGCGGACGAGACCGTTCCGCTCTCGGTGGACGAGGGGATCGGTCCCTACAAGCGCAGCAAGATTGCCGCCGAGCGCCTGGTCGAGGCGATGGTTGCCGACGACGGGCTTCCGGCTGTCATCGTCAATCCATCGACGCCGATCGGGCCCCGCGACGTTAAGCCGACGCCGACTGGGCGCATCATCGTCGAGGCGGCGCGCGGGCGGGTGCCAGGATTTCTCGATACCGGTCTCAATCTGGTCCACGTCGACGACGTCGCCGCCGGCCACATCGCCGCGCTCAAACGCGGCGTGATCGGTGAACGCTACATTCTCGGCGGCGAAGACGTCCTGCTCGCCGATATGCTCGCAGAGATCGCCCGTATGGTCGGCCGCCGGCCGCCGCG
Organism: Xanthobacteraceae bacterium; assembly: GCA_049679485.1. GTDB lineage: Bacteria > Pseudomonadota > Alphaproteobacteria > Rhizobiales > Xanthobacteraceae > BOG-931. The sequence goes on along the minus strand of JBAUGC010000749.1, from coordinate 728 downwards.
GTTGCGGCTCCACCCTGCGATGGTCATTCCGGTTGCCTACATTGCCGAGGCAACCGCCCGGTTCACCGGACGGGAGCCCTTCACAACGCGAGACGGAATCCGCATGGCCGCTCACCGCATGTTTTTCACCGCCGCCAAGGCCGAACGCGACCTCGGCATCCGCGCGCGGCCTCATCGCGAGGCACTTGCAGACGCGATCCAATGGTTCGGCGCGGCCGGCTATCTGGATAAAAAACGGAAACGCTGAAGTTAAGGAAATTGCGTTTCAGGTGGCATCCGCATAACCGCCGCTCGGGTAGCCCGATGCACGCGCCGCGGCGATGCACTCGCTGTCGCACAACGCAGCAAATTCCTCGGCGTACCGATAACCCGGCGCTGCGCCGGCAAAGGTGTTGATCGTGGCTGGGTGCAGATAGATTTCGACCAAGCCGCCAGGCAGCCGGCCAAGCAGCGCGGCGAGGCGCTTCTGCGTCATCGCACCCGACCAAGCCAGTCCGAACACGGCGTCTGCGGTCACCAATCCGGCGTGGCGGATGCGCTGCCGCAGCCACATGGCCCACGGCGCTACGATACGGCCGGCCTGACGTTGCGTCTTTGGATCGATGTCGGCCACGATGCGCCAAGGCTCGATCGGAACACGCAGCGCCCGCATGCCGTAGCGTTTTCCGACTTTGACGATTGCGGCTGCAATCATGGGATGAAGATGAAAGTGCCGGTGGGTATTGACG
>JBAUGC010000748.1:0-3056 GCA_049679485.1 Xanthobacteraceae bacterium | reverse complement strand
TTCCTGCACAAAGAAAAGCCCCAGCCTGGTCAGAGACCGGGCTGAGTCAGCTTGCATTGTTCGCCGGAAGTCGGATGTTGAGAGGCCTGCTGGCGGCCGAGGGGTGCAAGATCGGCCGCCGTCATTTGAAGACACTGATGCGGCGGATGGGGATAGAGGCACTCTATCGCCGTCCGCGCACGACGAAGCCCGAGCCAGGACACAAGATCTATCCGTATCTGCTGCGCGGCGTCGAGATCACACGGCCAAACCATGTGTGGGCGATGGACATCTACATCGCGATAGCGCGGCTTCGTCTACCTGACTGTCGTGCTCGACTGGTTCAGCCGTCGCGTGCTTTCGTGGCGTGTTTCGATCACAATGGAAGCGGCATTCTGCATCGAGGCGCTTCAGGACGCTCTCGCCCGCTATGGCAAGCCGGAGATCTTCAACACCGATCAGGGCAGCCAGTTCACCGGCACGGCGTTCACCGGCGTGCTGATCAAAAATGGGATCGCCATCGGCATGGACGGCAAGGGCGCTTGGCGGGACAACGTGTTCGTTGAGCGGCTTTGGCGCAGCGTCAAATACGAGGAGGTGGATCTACGCGCCTACGAAGGCGTCAGCGACGCCCGCGCTTCGATTGGCCGCTACCTGGACTTCTACAACAGCCGCAGACCCCATTCGAGCCTTGACGGCATGACACCCGATCAAGCCTACTGCCCACCACCGCTGCCTCTCCGCTTGGCAGCCTCACCCCGGCAGGGACTCCACCTATCGAGGCGGGAAATCTGTTCAGATAACCGGGACCACTTCACTTGTCCGGGCCGATCACCAGGTGCGTGATCTTGTCCGTCTGCGGGCTGCGCACCAGGTCCGTGACGCTGCCGAGCAGCTCGTCCTGGGGATTGCGCACCTCGGTGCCGAGCAGCTCGTCGTACCGCATCGGGGCGTCCTTGCTGGTGAGCGGCCGCGCCGAAGCGATCTGCTGCCGCCGCCACGCCGGCACGTCCGCGCCCGGCGCCGGCTTTGCGGCGGAGACATTGTTCCCGCTCATAGCCGGGTTGTCCGCCGCACCGGCGTCAGCCGCGAGCGCCTGGGCGGCAAGGCCAAAACAAAGTCCAAGACAAAGGCCAACACAGATAGCAGGCGCGATGGAGCCCGCGCGTGTCGCTCGTTTCATCTATGGTCTCCTGGTTGCCATCTTGCCGCGGCGGTCAACTCGAATTGCCGTTCAATAGCCAATGAGCTTGATAACAGCGCCGGATGGGACGCCAGTGATTACTGGCATAGTGATCGACCGGTCGCTGACGTTGGCGCGGCGTTGAACCATTCCGGGACCTCGTCGGCGGCCCCGAGCAGGGTTTGCGGCACGGGCCGCCGATCGTAGCATGACGGCCTTCGCGTAGTTGAAGGGCGCAGTGAAAGTGCCGACCTACTTTAGCTTACGAAATGGTAGATGCCGTTGAGCCCGATCAAGCCAACCACGATGAGGTAGATGGCGACGATGAAGTTTAATAGGCTCGGCATTATCAGGATCAAAATTCCGGCGATAAGGGCGACGATGGGTGCGATGTGATCAACGGTGAGAGCCATTTCAAACCTCCCCTAATGATGAGAATGATCGGGCTTGCAAGCGACTCGGCGCATCATGCACGGAGCTAAGTGTGACGCAACAGCCTTCGGTGGCCTATTTAGAAACGACAGAAGGTGCGTTCGCACGGGACGTTGCACGCCGCCCCCTTGGGCATTATGAATTACTAATACCGCTTCCAAAGCTGCATGAATCGACGGCATCTACGGTGGTCGGGCTAAGGAGCGGCGGCTCACACCAGACGTCCACGAGGATGTGCGAGATCAAGTTCATCTCGCGTTCCCGCTTCCGACCCTGTTCGAGACTGGCACGAACGCCGAGGTGCCGCCCAGCGCCCGCCTGTCCTGTGCGCGTGCGTGCATGGACGCGGTAGAAATCATTGGAGAAATTTGCCTGCTTTGATCCTGTGGCCGTCGTGAAGAACCAGCGTGATCGCATCCGCGAACGGCTCCGCGGGGGCTTGGCGCCGAATGAGAATGATCAAGCCGCCATAGCCTGAATGCGGAAGTTGCTCACGCTCGCTGGTCAACAAGGTTCGAGAAAAACGCTGAACCTGGCCTCCAAAGGCATTTACGGCGAAGGCAAAAGGCTATTCCGTTATGACGTGATCGACGGCCGCAAATACCAACTTGGTACATCGCGCCTGAAATTAGCATGTGAAGGCCACCTCCAAAGTGTCGAGAACCTCGGGCGGCAGGTGGGAATCGCTTGGTGCGCATGCAAGTACCCGCTCGGCTATAGCCGACGACGCTACCCGCAAGAGCAATCATCTCCCGCCACCATATGTCCCTCCCAAAGTTCCCTGCAGGCAAAATCCTCCAAAGTTCCGCCAGCGCCATCAGCGCAGCGTCGCAAACATTAGCGAATGACCACGTCCGGGCGCGCGATTTGATGAAAAGCCGGCGCGTCGATTGGCCGAACGCATCGGGAAATGTCGATTAGGTGCGGAGTTTCCAACGGACCGGGTCGGCAACGCATCACGAACGGAGCAGCACTCTGCTTAGTGATCTGTGGTGGCCGCCGCGATCGATTATGCGATTTCCCGACACGCGCAGCCGAGTGATTTCAGGCTCGTTCGTGCAAAACAACGTTCAACAGCGTGTGAAAATTTAGGGAGCTGACTGGTCAATTTTAGACAGAACGCATTCGTTGTCAGGCCCAAGATACAATCAGGGAGCAGACCGTTCTGAGGGTGGACTAGGGTCTTAGCCCACGAGTCAGCGTCATGAAGCTAAATAACCACGTCGCTAGGCTTTCCGTTTTCACAGCGCTCACACTCGCGTCAACTCTCGCATCACCGCAGATCCACACGGCGCAGCCCATAATCCTCTCGACAACCGACAATGCTATGCTCGGCTGGAAAGACTGGGCTTTAATCGCCATTGCGGCGATTAGTGTCGATGGCATCGTGGACCCGAAGCAATACAAAATGCTTCTAGCTTGCCGAGAAGCCAACGAGATGTCTGCTGAAGCCGACGAGATG
>JBAUGC010000747.1:0-2440 GCA_049679485.1 Xanthobacteraceae bacterium | reverse complement strand
CCCAAACGGCTCTGGCAAATCGACGGTGATGAAGCTCATCATGGGGATCGAGCGCCCCGATGCCGGCGCGGTCCGCATCGGCGGCACTGACGTCGCCGGTTGGCCGTCGCACAAGATCGCGCGGCTTGGCGCCGGCATCGTGTTCCAGCATTCCCGCCCGCTGCACCGGCAGACGGTGCTGGAAAACATTGAGCTCGCGCTCCTGCCCGACAAGCTCACCCGCCTGTTCGTCGACCCGCAGACCGAAGCCCGCGCCATCGCCATCGCCAGGCGGGTCGGCTTGGACACCGTGCTCGACCGCCGCCCGGCTACGCTCCCCTTCGCCGATCTGCGCAAGATCGAAATCGCCAAGGCGATCGCGCGCGACCCGCAGGTGCTGCTGATCGACGAGCCGTTCGCCGGGCTGACCCCCAAGGAGACCGAAGCGTTTTCCGATCTGATCTGCGAACTGCGCGACGACGGCCGCGCCGTGCTCCTCGTTGATCATAATGTGAAGAGCGTCGCCCGCCTCGTCGACCGGGTCATCGCCATGTATATCGGCGAGCGCATCGCCGAAGGCACCGCCGAAGAGGTGATGCGCGACGAGAAAGTCCGCCGCGTCTATCTCGGCGGCAGCATCGAGACCGCAGCACGGCCGGAAGCATCGTTCCGCGATGCCGCGACGCCGTTTCTCGCCGTCGACAAGCTCAGCGTGCAATACGGCAAGGCGCAGGCGCTCCAGGACGTGTCGATCCACGTCCACGCCGGCGAATTCGTCTCCGTCGTCGGATTGAACGGCGCCGGCAAGACCACATTATTCAACGCCATCTCGGGCCTCGTCCCCTACACCGGCGACATCCGCCGCGAGGGCGCGACGCTGCGCAGCGCGAGCGCGGCCGCAATCGCCCGCGGCGGCATCGTGCAATGCCCCGAAGGCCGCGAATTGTTCACCGACATGACGGTGCGCGAGAACCTCGATCTCGGCGGCCAGCATCTGCCGCCCGCCGAGAGCGCAAAGCAGATTGGCTGGCTGTTCGAGCTGTTTCCGGTCCTGCGCGAGCGCCAGAAGCAGGCGGCCGGCACGCTGTCCGGCGGCGAGCAGCAAATGCTGACCATCGCGCGCGCTGATGATGAAACCGACACTCCTGATCCTCGACGAGCCGACGCTCGGTCTCGCGCCGGTTATCCTTGAGCAACTGTCCAAGGCGCTGGAAAGTTTGCGGCTGAGCACCGACATCACGCTGCTCCTTGGCGAGCAGAACGTCACCTTCGCCTTGCCGCACGCCGACCGGGTCTATGTCCTCGAACACGCCCGCATCGTCTGGGAAGGCGAACCGGCCCGCTTCGCCGCGGAAGCGGGTACGGGGTATCTGTGAGCGTTGTTAGGAGCGCGCCGAGGGGTGGAGGGCCACCTAATAAAGGCCGGCCGAAAAACGGCTAGGCCACGTGGTCATCCGGGACTATGTTACCGCATGGGCAAAGCCGCCAAGATTCGCGTTACGTTCAAGATCAAGCGGATCGCCGAGGATGACTGGCAATTCGAAGCCAGCTATCCCGGCGCCGAGGTCCGCTACATCAAGGGCTTCAAGAGCAAAGCCGAGGCCGACGAGTGGCTCAACGGCACCGGCCGCATCGATTGGCTGCGGTCACAGGGCTATGCGAAATGACCAAGCCGCCGGCCGGAGATTAGTTCGCGACCGCGACGGCCTCGATCTCGATGAGAAAATCTTCCATCGCTAGCCGTGATATCTCGACCAGCGTGCTCGCCGGCGGTGTCAGGCCGCCGAGAAACCGGTCTCGCGCTTTGCGGAACGATGCCAGCTGGTTTGCATCACGCATGAAAATCGTCAGCTTGGCGATATTGCCCGGCGTGCACCCGACCGCGGCGAGCGCCGCCGTGAGGTTGCGAAAGACCTGATCGGCCTGCGCCTCGAAATCGCCTTTGCCGACAAGCTTGCCCTGCCGATCGAGCGCCACCTGCCCGGCAATGTAGACGATCCGCCCGCCGCGGATTTCCGCCACATGCGAATAGCCGGGCGGCGCGGAAAGCTCGGGGGGATTGATGAAGTTTATGGTCTTCGACTGAGCGTCGGGCATGGTTCCTCTCCAGACTTGGGATTGTTCGATAGCGGCGAGACGGATCGCCAAGCGGATAGTGTAGCAAATTGCCTTACAGCATTGGTCTTACTGAGTCAGAAAATCCGGGGCGCTTGTATGCGTGCCCTCGCCCCTTGCGGGAGAGGGCTGCTCGGCGCCTCAACGACAAGGATGGGTGAGGGGTCTGGGCCGCGCCCCCTCACCGGACCTCGTTTGTTAAGAGGCCGGCGACGCCCTCTCCCACAAGGGGCGAGGGCACAGCTGGCAGCGCCGAGTTTTTCACGCCGCTCTAGCAGTCCGCTGAAAAACTCTTCTCGCCACGGCGCGAGTTTGCTGATTCAGTTTTCTATCACGAATCGGCGGG
>JBAUGC010000746.1:0-16291 GCA_049679485.1 Xanthobacteraceae bacterium | reverse complement strand
GTTGCGCTCGACATTGAGCGCAACATCGAACAGGATGTGGGAATCGCCGTAGTAGGTGTTCAGGCCGTGGACTTTGAGCAGGCTCATGCTGCGAGCACTCCGCCAAGATAAGCTTCCTGAACGGCCGCGTTGTTTTTGATCTCACTTGGTGTGCCTTCGACCAGCACGCGCCCTTCCTGCAGCACGGTGACGCGCTCCACGAGCTCGAACAGTGAATCCATGTCGTGGTCGATGATGATCATAGTGCGGCCTTGACCGATCGATTTGAGCAACTTGACCATCTCGACGCGTTCGAGGGGGCTCATGCCGGCGAGCGGCTCATCGAGCAGGAGCAGGCTGGGCGAGCTAGCCAGCGCCAGACCGACCTCCAGGCGCCGCTTCTCGCCATAAGCCAGCGCGGCGACCGGTACACCGGCGCGGCCGCCGAGATTGACCAGCGCCAGCGTATGGTCGACTTGCTCCGCCAGTCCGGGATATTTCGACAGTCGCCGCAGCATATCGAGGCGGAATTTTCCGCGCAGCTCGGCCAGAGCCGAGATGATCAGGTTGTCGCGAACCGTAAGTCGCGTGAACAGCTGGTTGACCTGATAGCTTTTGGTGAGGCCGAGCTGACATACGTCGGTCACGCCCAGGCCGGTGATATCGCGGCCCTCAAACACGATCTTGCCGGCGGTAGGCGGCACTTCGCAGGTCAGCATCTTGAAGAACGTCGTCTTACCGGCGCCGTTCGGCCCGATAATCCCCCGCAACTCGCCGTGGTTCACGACGAAATCGATGCCGCTGTTGGCAAGGAGGCCGCCGTAACGTTTGGTGAGACCGCTCGCTTCCAGAATAGGGCCAGCAGATCGATTGCTCCTACGGTGGCGGGCCAGCATCGGTGCCGCAGCCGCTGTACCGGTCGCGGTTGCTGCAGCTTTTAGCTCTTCTGTTGTCGAGGCGGGGGGTGTGTCTTGACGCTCCTCTGTGCCCGCGCTCCGCCCCGCAATCAGCACGAACAGATCCTTGATCCCGCCGATCAAGCCGCGCCGCAGGAAGCAGACCAGCAGCACAAAGACCACGCCCAACACCAGCTTCCAGGCAGCTCCAATATGCAGCGTTGTCTGGAGGAAGTCGCTCAGATACAGCCACACCATCGCGCCGAGCAGCGGTCCGAACAGTGTGCCGGTGCCGCCGATCGCCGTCTGCATGACGAGTTGACCCGAGGTGTCGAAGGTGAACGCGTCCGGCGGCATGAAGCCCTGCATCACGCCAAGCAAGCCGCCGGCAAAACCGGCATAGGCCGCGGCGATAACGAAGGCGGTGAGCTTGTAGCTGTGGATGTTGTGGCCGACAGCTGCGGCGCGGAGCGGGTTATCGCGGATGGCGCTGAGGATGGCGCCGACCGGCGAACGCATGATGCGCAGCGCGATCACGATGCCGATGAAATACCAAACCGCGAAGAACGCGTAGAGCGACCAATCGGTGTTGATGTGAATGGTGGTGAAGCCGAGCGGTAGCGTCGGTGTCGGCACGCCGGGCAGGCCGTTCTCGCCGCCGGTGTAGTCAGAGAGAGGATTGAATTCGACGAAATAGAAGACTTCGGCGATCGCGACCGTGATCATCGCGAAATAAATGCCGGTGCGCCGCAGCGCGATCAGCCCGACCAGAAAGCCGACAATCGCCGCGACGATCGTGCCGACAATTATCGAAGTGACGACGTGCGGAAAGTCGAGGATGGTCAGAATATAGGCGGCGACCATGCCGCCGGTGCCGTAAAATGCCGATTGGCCGAACGAGAGGAGGCCGGTGTAGCCGAACAATATGTCGAAGCCGATGCCGAACAGGCCCCACACAATGATGCGGCTCATAGTCGTCGGCGCAAAGCCGAGATAAGGCAGGATGAACGGCGCCGCGATCAAGCCGATCGCCGTCAGCGCTTCAATCAAAAAGGGACTTCGACTGCGCATCAAGCGATCGCGCTCATTCGCGGCCGGCGGTGCCAAGAAGGCCGTATGGGCGAAGCACCAGCACCAGCGTCATCGCCACGAAAAGCATGACGTAGGAATAGCCGGGGTTGAACATCGACGTTACGCTAATGATTTCACCGGCGATGAACCCGCCGAGGACAGCGCCGGGAAACGATCCGACGCCGCCGATCACGACGACCACAAAGGTCTGCACCAAAATCGCTTCTCCTATGTCCGGCGCGATCGAGACCACCGGGGCATTGACGATGCCGGCGAAGCCCGCCGCCATCGCGCCGATGCCGAACACCAGCATGAAGACCTTGTAGACGTCGATGCCGAGCGAATCGACCATCACCGCATCCTCGATGCCGGCGCGCACGATCATGCCGATGCGGGTACGATAGAGCGCGATGTAAAGCGCGATCAGCGCCACCGCGACAATGCCGAGCAGTGCCAGCCGGTAGGTCGGATAGAACATGAAGCCGATCGAGGTGATCCCGATGAAGGGTGGCGGCGCCGGTATCGCCTTCGACAGGCTGCCGAAGAAAAAGCGCACGGTCTCCACGAACACAATGCCGAGGCCGAAAGTGACCAGGAGCTGGTCCTCGTGCGGTCGGGAATAAAAGTGGCGGATGACAGCCCACTCCATCACCACCCCGACCAGCATGACGAACAGAGAGCCGGCGATGACGGCGACGACAAAGGAGCCCGTATAGTCGTAGGCGACCCAGCCGGCATAGCCGCCCATCATGAACATTGCGCCGTGCGCAAGATTGAGGACGCCGAGCGTGCCGTAAATGATCGTCAGGCCAGAGGAGATCAGCGCGAGAAGGGCGCCGATCACCAACCCGTTGAACACCTGCGAAATAAAATTGGCCCAGTTGATCACGCCGTCGCCCGCAATCTGTTGCGCCGCATTTTCGCCGTTCCCGCGGCCGTCCTCGCGGCCTTTATGCCGGGCATCCACGCTGTCTAGCAACAGACAAGTGGCCGGGCTTCAAGAAGCGAAGACGGCGCTTCGCGCCTTGGACCCGGCCCGACACTCGATAAGGGGCCTTCTCCGCATCAGCGACGCGGAGAAGGCATTTAGTGGACGTCAGCTATAGTCGCCGAGATGACAGCCGAACGCGTCCGGCTTCTGCATCAACGGCTCGCCCGGAACGACTTCGAGGACCTCCCAGAAGTCCTCTTTGTTCTTCATGTCCTTCGGCGCCTTGCCGCGGACGATGACGACTGGACGGACCAACTGATGATCCTCGGGGCGGAAATGCACGTCGCCGACCATGGAGGGGAAGGTCTCGCCCTTCTCGTACTGCTTGATGACCGACGGAGGGTAGAAGGTGCCGGCCTCGGACACCATGCGTGCCCAGATGGCGAATTGCATGTAGGCGTTCTCGGCGCCCCATTCGGGCCGATAGTCGTACTTCTTGGTGAAGGCTTCGACGAACATCTTCGCCAGCGGGTACTTGTCCTCGAGGGTCCACCAGAAGTCGGTAGCGGCGAAGACGCCTTCGGTCAGCTCCGGACCGACTTCCTTAGCGAGGAAGGGGATCTGGTAGGGGATCACCATCTTCATCTTCGGCGTCAGGCCGAATTGTTTGGCCTGCTGGACCGACAGCACGGCGTCGCGTCCCCAGTTCACATTGACGATGAACTCGGCGCCGGAATTGGCGATGTTGGTCAGATATTGGCTGAAATCCTGGGTGCCGAGTGGCGAGACCTGGTTGGTCACCATGGTCCAGCCGCCGTTCGCGGTCAGATAATCGTTGACCGACTTGGTGACAGTGTGACCGTAGGTGTAGTCCGGCGTCATGAACGCCGCCTTTTTGTTCTTGCCGAAATTCTTGACCAGCACCGGGCCGATCGCGTTGGCGGCGGTCTCGCCATAGAAGCACTGGCGGAAGCTGTAACGCACGCAGTCCTTGCCGGTTGTGTCGTTAGAACCGGAAATCGCCACGAGGTAGAGTATTTTCTCACGCTCGGCGAACTTGTTGAGCGCTACCGCCACCGCCGATGAGGTCGAACCGGTCATGGCGACGATCTTGTCGTCGTTGATGAAAGTCTGCTGTTCCTGCACCGCGTTGTTCGGCTTGGCGCCGGAGTCGGCGACGACGAGCTTCACCTCCTTGCCGAGCACGCCCTTGGTAATCTTGGGCGCGATCTTCTTGATGAGCGCATGGCCCTCGTTGATGTGCTCGACGGCAAGCTGCATGCCCTTGAGTTCGTCTTCGCCCTGCACCGCATAGGCGCCGGTGCGCGGTACCGTGGCGCCGATGGTCACGGACGAACCGGACGAACCGGCCGGCCAGGTTCCGAGCGGCGGCTGATCTTCTGCAAATGCGCTACGCACTAGGTCAGAGCGGCCAGGCGCGCCGAAGGACAGGGCACTGACGCCCGCACCGGTTGCGACCGCTTGACGCAGGAGACGGCGCCGGGAAATCGGAAGGGAAAAACGCTTTTTGTCCGTAGTCATAACGGGCTCCCGTGTTTGTGAATTCTCGGATCGGCAGTGTGACCGTCTTTAGTAGGGGTGGCTTTAATCACTCTTATTGATCCAGATTACAAACATGAATGTCACCGTCAGGCCCGTTCCCGGGCATCGGCAGGGTCAGGCGACCAAAGACATTTGGCGTGACGATCCGTTCGTCACCCGGGTACGAAACTTTACCGACCTAACGCTCCCGGACTTGCAGAGTCTGCGCGCTGTGATCGAGACCGAATTGACGGTCGGCAAACGGCGCGATCTGGTGATGGACGGTTATGAATTCTGCAAACTGTGTTTCGTCAAGGACGGCTTTGCCGCCCGCTATAAGCTATTGCGCAACGGCAAGCGGCAGATCGTCAACTTTGTGCTGCCGGGAGACATCGTCGGCCTGCCCGGCAGTTTTCTCGACCGCGCCGCCAACTCGGTCATTGCCGTTACCGAGATGACGTTGCAGGTGTGTTCGCTCGAAGCCTTCGTCGCGCTCTGTTACCGGCGGCCGAAATTCGGTCTGGTGTTGAGCTGGCTGGCGGCGCAGGAAGCGGCCAACTGCGTCGAGCGCGTCATCGATATCGGCCGCCGCACGCCGATCGAGCGGCTGGCTCATCTCCTGCTCGAACTGCATTCCCGGCTGACCGTGGTCGGCAAGGGCGGAGAATTTGCGTTCACGCTGCCGTTCACGCAGGAGATGATGAGCGATGCACTCGGCTTGAGCGTCCCGCATCTCAACCGCATGCTGACGAAACTTCGGACCGAAAGCATGATCGCGGTGCACGAGCGGCGCGTCGAGTTCATCGACTTGCGGGCGCTGCAGCTGCTCGCACAGTTTCAGCCGATCCAGCCGGCGCGCATGCCATGTCCCGATGTTATCGTGATGGATCAGATTCGCGACGCTTAGCCGTGCAGCTTGCGCAATTCGGTCTTCAACACCTTGCCGTAATTGTTCTTGGGCAAGGCATCGAGGAAGACGTAACCGCGCGGCCGTTTGAACCGCGCGATCGCGGATAAGCACAGCTGATCGAGTTCTTCGGGCGATACCGGCCGGTCCGATCGCGCCACCACGCAGGCGACGACCTCCTCGCCCCAGTCGGCATGCGATCGCCCTATCACCGAAACCTCCAGTACGCCGGGATGGCGCAGCAGCACCTCCTCGACTTCGCGCGGATAGATATTGCTGCCGCCGCTGATGATCAGATCCTTTGAGCGGTCTTTCAGCGTCAAGAAGCCTTCCTCGTCGAATGCGCCCATGTCGCCGGTGTGCAGCCAGCCGCCGCGCAGGGTCTCCGCGGTCGCCTGCGGGTTTTTCCAGTAGCCTTTCATCACCACTTCGCCGCGGACCAGCACCTCGCCGATCTCGCCGACGGGCAACGGGCGGTCTTCATTGTCGGCGACGCGCACTTCGACATTGGTGCGGGGAAGTCCGACCGAGCCCATGATCTCGCGCCAGCGCGGCCGCGTGCGGTCGGCGTGCATCTCCTTTGTCAGCGCGGTGATGGTCATGGGTACTTCGCCCTGGCCGTAGATCTGCGCAAATTTTGGTCCCAGCAAATCCATGGCGCCCGACAGGGTTTCGAAGTGCATCGGTGCGCCGCCATAGATGATGGTGCGCAAACCGCGATGATCGGCGACAACGAAGCCTGAATGGTTGATGAGGCGGCTCACCATAGTCGGTGCGGCGAAAAAGCTGACATTGCCGTGAACAGGCAACAACATTGCGATTTCTTCCGGGTCGAAACCAGCGCTCTCCGGCACGATGGTGTTGGCGCCCGTGGCGACATAGGGCAGGCCGTAACAACCCGAGCCATGCGACATCGGCGCCGCATGCAGAACGCAATCGCTGGCGCTCACCGGCTCAATCTCGGCGAAGTAGCCAAGCGTCTGCTCCATCAGATTGCGATGGGTGAGCATGGCGCCCTTGGGGCGGCCGGTGGTGCCGCTCGTATAAAACAGCCACGCCAGATCGTCCGGCGCGCGCGCGGCCACGTCGACGCCGTCGCCCTTATAAAGGTTACGCCATTCGGCGCTGCCGGTTGCAATGGTGCGGCCGTGCGGCGCGACATCATCGGCGCGATCTGGACTCGTCAGAATGAGCGAAGCCTCGGTGTCGCCAACGATGTAACCGAACTCCTCACTATGGAGCTTGGCGTTCATCGGCACCGCGACCAGTCCGGCATGCCAGATCGCAAACAATGCTTCGAGAAATTCCGGCCGGTTGGTCATGGCGATCGCCACCCGGGCTTCCGGCCCGCACAACGCGCGGAGGCTGCCGGCCAGCGCGCGCGAGCGCGCAGCCCATTGCCGGTAAGTCGCGTATGTCGAGGCGCCGAGCGCGATCGCCGGACGATCCGGCGCGGCGCGTCCCCATTTCTCGACCCAGCTCGCGAGGTTCATCGCGCGCCTCGCCGCGGCGCCGGATCAGGGGGCAGGCTTGGCGTCGATGAGCACCGCCGCGAGCAGACAAGGCTTGCCGCTGCGATTGACCCACGCATGATTGGTGCCGCGCTGGACAATGCAGTCTCCGGCATGCAACTCGACCTCGCCCTCTTCCATGAGCATATGCATCGAGCCCGAGATTACCACCAGATAGTCGATCGAATCGGTCTTGTGCATGGTCGGGTGCTTGGCCGAGTCCGTGGCGCTCGGCTTGTTCGTGCTCCCGAGATGGCCGAAAGCGGCGTCGGGGTCGATTTCGGTGCTGGCGCTCTCGGGGGGAATTTCGACGACGCGGAAGATGGTGCCCGACGGCGTCGGATCGTGACGCATCGGTCGCAACGAACGGTCTTTCGAGCCGTCGTTGCTGACCGGCATTTCGTCGGTGACCCAGAGTTCGGTGACGCCGAGGCCCGGCCACCCCTTGATCTCGGTGGCGTTCGGCGCGTGGTCGTCGATCATGACGATTGCCTTGCCGGCGGCGTTGTGGCCGGTGACGAAGCGGCGAATTCTCTGCACCATGATGTTTCCTCCCGGATTGTTCGGTTGTCTCAAGCGCGCACGATGCGATTGCGCAGCACCCCGATCTTCTCGACTTCGAGTTCGACGACTTCGCCAGGCTCGACGTAGCGCCCGGTCTCGAGCCCGGAGCCGTTGCCGACCGTGCCGGAGCAGAACAGTTCGCCGGGGTGAACGGTCTCGCCGCGCGAAACGAACGCGATGCAATCCTCATATTTCCAGTGCATTTCGCGCGAATTGCCGCGGCCACGTTCCTCGCCGTTGACGCGGACGATCATCTCTAGCGCGTAAGGGTCGGGGATTTCGTCGGCGGTGACGATGCAGGGCCCCACCGGATTCGAATTGTCGAAATCCTTGCCCTTGCCCGGCCCAAGATTGCTCAACATTTCCAGGCTTTGCTCGTCGCGGGCAGATAGATCGTTGAAGATGGTGTAGCCAAAGATGTGGGCGCGAGCCTTTTCCTTAGTAATGTCACGGCAGGGCGTGCCGATCACACAGGCGAATTCCAGTTCGTAGTCGATCGTCTTCGAATAGTTGGGCCAGGTCACATCCTGACCGGTGCCGCAAACGGCGAAACGGCTCGGTTTGTAGAAGCTCGGCCGCTCGTACCAGATTTTCGGCGGCTTAAAGGCTCCCTGTTTTTCCAGTTCGCGCAGCGCCTTTTCCGGATCTGGCGCGGTGGCGGTCCGCATCCGCTGTATCTGTGTGAAGGCCTGGATAAGATGCTTTTCGAAGCAGAGGAAGTCGCGCATCTGTGGCGGTGCCGGTAGCGGCGCCAGCAACTTGATCGAGGCGGTATCGATCATCCCGCGCCCATTGCGCTGTGCGTCAGCGACGATCTCACGGGCGCGATCAAGAGCGGTGGGTCCGCCTTCGATCAGCGCCTGCATGCTGGCGAAGGCCGGACCGGCGTCGTTCCGAGCCGTGACGAAATCGACAATCCGGCGGTCGCCGTCGACCAGCGCGCCTAAACGTTGCGCTCCCGAGGCGGTAAAAGTAACGAGCCTCATCGGTCATCCTCCCGGCATCCGATCGCGCGTTCCACGATCTTCATCGTTTGTGTTATTCTAGTTCATTGAATGTTGAAATTGGGATAGAGTCAAGAACGCGCGGAGAGCCCGGTGTGACGTGGCGCTTTGCGGTCGTGGAGATGCGCTCGGCATGAAGACCAAGAATGCACTGGCGCCAAAGGCGGCCCACGCCGCGCTGCCGCGAAACAAGCCTGCGGCGCGCGCGGCTCGCCGCGTGGAGCGATCGCCACGTCGGCGTGGCGATACGACGCGGCTTGCGATCCTCGACGCCGCCGAGCGCTGCTTCGGTGAAGCCGGCTTCGACGGCGTGTCGCTGCGCACCATCACCGAACTCGCCGGTGTCGATCTTGCGCTGGCCAACTATCACTTCGGCAGCAAGGACAATCTGCTCCGCGAAGTGATCGCTCGGCGGGCGCGCATCGTGCACGATGAGCGGGTTCGCGCGCTGGAAGCCGCACGGCATGAAGCCGGCTCGCGGTCGCCCTCGGTTGAGGCAATCGTGGCGGCGTTTCTCGAGCCGCTGCTGCGCCGGCTGCTGGGCGGCGACCGCGGCTGGCGCTACTACGGCAGTCTCGCGTCGCAACTCGACGTGCTGCCGCAATTCGTCAATCTCACCAGCGAAGTGCTCGACCCCACGGCGCTGCATTTCATCAACGCGCTGCGGCTTGCCCTGCCTAAAGCGCGGCCGCGATCGATCTATTGGGGATACATGTTTCTGATCGGCTCGATGGTCCAGGTGATGTCGGCGACCGGCCGCATCGAGCGGCTGTCGCGCGGGTTGTGCCGATCCGACGATATTGAGGGTGCGCTGCGCGAGTTGGTCCCGTTTGTCAGCGCAGGGCTGCGGGCTTTGCAATCCAATCCAGATAACCGGAATGCCGGACGTAAGACCGCCGTTAGCGGTTGACGGCTCGGCGTTCCGGTCGTTAGCCTGACCCACCATGATCACTTATTCCAACGCGCCAGTTGCCGTTCGCGCCGACATCGTCGAGGCGCACAATATCGCGTGGGTCCGTGTTGCACGCGCCGGCACCTGGTTCGACGGCGCAACCCGCGTTGCCATTGCAGACGAGACCCGTCACGCGCCGCAATGCGCGCTGTGCAAACGCCGGAAGGAAGCGCTCTCGCCTTATGCGATCAGCGGCCGGCATGACAGCCTCGGAGTATTGCCGGAGCGGGTCGTTGAGCAGATTCATCGCATTGTCAGCGACCCGGGCCGGCTGACGCGGACGTGGTTCGACGGGATTATCGAGTCGGGTACGTCGGACGCGGAATATGTCGAGATCGTCGGTGTGATCGCGACCATCGTCTCGATCGATACGTTTTGTCGCGCGATCGGCGTGCCGCCACACGCTTTGCCGCAGCCGGTGCCCGGCGAGCCGCACCGGCGGCGCCCGCGGACGGCGCATCAGCGCGGCGAGGCTTGGGTGCCGATGATTCACCCTAAGGACCTGGAGGGTGAACTCGACACTGAAGAAGAACGAGTGCTCGCCAAATACTGGGGCGGCGTCCTTGCCAATATCAGGCGGGCGCTTTCGCTGGTTCCCGAAGAGGCCTACGCCTGGTTCCAGTTGGTCGAGACCCAGTATTTGCCCGGCAAATGGATGCGCGACTTCGCTAACGAGTATCGCGCCATTGCCCATGCGCAGATCGAATTGATTGCGGGCCGTGTCTCGGTCCTTAATCAATGTTTTTATTGAACCACCTCGCACGCGGTCTTGCTCCGTGAGAGCAGCAAAACAACAGGCGGGAATTACGATCTGAAGCTGCTCACCGGCGAGAGCGGCGACGGCAATATCCCGCACGGCGCACTGCTGGTTCAATTCGCCGAGGCCGTGCTTGGCGATGACGATGCGCGGCTGGCCGCCATCCAGTCCGAAATTCGCAGCAAGATGGGCGACGCCGCCTTGGTCGATGCCGCGGCGATCGCGGCCACTTTCAACGCCATCGATCGCGTCGCCGATTCGACCGGCATCCCGATCGAGGACAATAAGGCGGAAGTGACGGCGGGTTTCCGTGCTGCACTCGGCATCAACGCTTTCGCCGAAAATCGCGGCGAAATCGCCGATCCGCGCGACCGCAACGCCTGAGCTTAGTCCAGCCACCTTCCGGCGGGCGTGGCACCGCTCGATCCGCTCAGATAAACTTTGGTCAGGGCGGCATCCTCTGCGAAAGCCGGGAGGAAATCATGAAGCGCTTGGCCTTGATCGCATTGACCGTCATGACGGCATTGGGCGGGTTGATAGCCGGAACACTGATAGGACCTCATTCCATGAGCAAAGAGCCGCGCTTCCCGCAACTGACCATCGAGCAACTCACCGAGCAGCAAAAACCGCTCGGCGAGCAGATCATGAAGATTTCGAGCGTCGGCCTCGGCGGTCCGTACAACCCAATGCTGCGCAGCCCCGTGTTCGGCCAACGCATGTTCGACCTGCTGCATTATCTGCGCTGGGAAACTTCGGTGCCGTTGAAGCTTAACGAGTTCGCGATTCTGATTATCGGACGGCAGTGGCGCTCACAGGTGGAGTGGTTCGCGCATGCGCCGCTTGCCATCAAGGCCGGGCTGTCGCCGGACATCGTCGCCGAACTCAAGGCCAACAAGCGGCCGTCGAGCATGCCGCCGCAGGAGGCGGCGGTTTATGACTTTGTCACCGAGCTGACCACCAAGCACGCAGTCTCTGATGAGACCTTCAAACGGGCGAAAGAGCTGCTTGGCGAGCAACAGGTAGTCGATCTGGCCGCGGTCGCCGGCACCTACATTGCCGTCGCGATGCAACTTGCCATGGCCGAGCAGAGCGTGCCGCCCGGCAAGGAGGAGCCGTTCAAGCCGGGTGACCCGTGAACCGTTTACGCAATCGAAATTGCGATCTTTCCGAAATGTTGGTTCGTGCGCATCAGTGACAACGCTTCGGCGATTTGGTCCAGCGGATAGGTCTTGTAGATCGGCAGCGACAGCTTGCCGGCCTCGACCGCCGGCCACAGGTCGGCGCGCAGCAGGCGATTGATCTCGCCGATCTCGTCGAGCGAACGGGTCCGGAAAGTTACGCCGATGTAGTCGATGCGCTTGAGCGCATGGACGTCGAAGTTGAACTCGCCCCTGTTGCCGCCGAGACGGCCGACATTGACGATGCGGCCGAGCACCGCTGCCGCTTCGAGGTTCTGATTGACGACGCTGCCCGATATCATGTCGACGGTGACATCGACGCCTTTGTCGCCGGTCGCCTTCTTGGCTTCCTGCGGCCATTTCGGGTCGGTGGAATCGAGCGCGAGGTCGCAGCCGAATTCCTTGAGCCGCGCCCGGCGTTGCGGATTGGTTGAGGTGCCGATCACGAGCGACGCGCCCATCAGCTTGCCGATTTGCATGCCCATCAGGCCCACGCCGGAGCTCGCGCCCTGCATCAGCAGCGTCTCGCCGCGCTTGAGACGACCGGCGGTAACGACGGCGTTGTGCATGGTCTGTAGCGCGACCGGCAGGCAAGCCGCCTGCTCGTAGGTCATATTGTTGGCCGGGATGCGATGCACGCGGCGCGCATCGGTCACGACATACTCCGCGAATCCGCCCGCGGCCGAGGCGAGCACGCGGTCGCCTGGTTTGACGCCGGTAACGCCGCTGCCAACCGCTTCAACTTCGCCGGCGCATTCGAGGCCAAGACGGGCACCGCCGCCGCGCGAGGCCGCCAGAAGATCGGCGCGGTTGAGGCTTGACGCGCGCGCCCGGATCACTACTTCGTTTGCCCCGGGCTCAGGTTTCGGCAGATCCCGGATTTCGGCACCGTTCTCACCGGCGACGACTGCTTTCACGGCGTTCCTCCCACTTGGCAATTCGGAAACCTCAGGCCGATCCCCACACGTCACGCGCCGTATCGACGACGAGTCTAAGCTTTGCAACTTCATCCTCGACCGTCATGGTCTGGCCGCCGATACCGCTGGAAAATCCGCATTGCGGCGACAACGCGAGCTGCTCGAGCGGCGCGTAGCGGCTCGCCTCGTCGATGCGCCGCTTAAGCTCGTCTTTGCTTTCCAGCGCCGGACTCTTGGTCGTGACCAGGCCGAGCACCGCAATCTTCCCTTTCGGCAAGAAGCGCAACGGCGCAAAGCTGCCGGCCCGCGGCGAATCGTATTCGAGGAAATAGCCGTCCACCGCGATCTCGTTGAAGAGAAGTTCGGCGACCGGGTCGTAGCCGCCTTCGGCAACCCAGGCGCCGGCAAAATTTCCCCGGCACAGATGCATGCAAACCACCATGTCGGCGGGCCGGCCGGCGATGGTGTCGTTGAGGAGCCGAGCGTAAGTCTTCGGCAGCGTGTCCGGGTCTTCGCCGATATTGCGCACCTGCGCCCGCAGTTCGGGGTCGCACAAATAGGCGAAATTGACCTCGTCGATCTGCAAGTAGCGGCAGCCCGCTGCGGCGAGGTCGTGAATTTCCTCACGGTAGACGCGGGCCAGATCGGCGTAGAATTCTTCCATGCGCGGATAGGCCTTGGCGTCGACTGCTCCGCGGCCACCGCGGAAATGCATTGTCGTCGGCGACGGTATAGTGATTTTCGCTGTGCCGTGCGCGACCGATTTAAGAAACTTAAAATCTTCGACGAAGATGCCAGCTGGCCGTGCAAGCTGGCCTGTCACCTGCAGCGACGGCGGCGAGTGGTCGCGCGAGCCTGCCGCCGAGTGAAAGCGCACCGTGAGTTTGGCTTCGACCTGCTCCACATTCTTGACCTTCAGCAAAAAGTCGCGCTGCCAGAAGGTGCGGTTATATTCGCCGTCGGTAACCAGCTTGAACCCGATGCCCTCCTGCATGCGCACCACGTCCCGGATCGCGTCATGCTGGATGCGTGCGAGCTCAGCCGCTGGAATTTCGCCTTTCTCCGCGTTTTCCCGGGCGCTGATCAGCGTGTCGGGCCGGATCAGGCTGCCGACATGGTCGGCTCGAAACGGCGGTCTTGAACGCGCGAGCATGGATCATATGCCTTTTTGAGCGGTTTAAACGGTCATGCCATCGGTGTAAAAGGAAGGCAACGCATGAGAGGTTTGCCATGGTCGCAGACATTATCCCGCAAGCTCTAGGTTACGTCGGCGTGCGCGCCAGGGATTTAGGCGATTGGGCGAGCTACGGCTCGGGCCTTCTTGGCTTGCAATGCATCGACAAATCGCGCTCGACACTTGCGTTCCGCATGGACGACCGCAAGCAGCGCATTATCGTTGACGCCGACGGCGGTGAGGGAATCGGCTTTTTCGGCTGGGAAGTCGCACATGCCGCTGCGCTCGATGGGCTTGGGGCGCATCTCGAAAACGCGGGGATCAAAGTAGCGCATGGCGCACGTGCGCTCGCCGACGAGCGCCACGTCAAGGACCTGATCGTGTTCAACGATCCGCAAGGCAATCGCCTCGAGATTTTTCACGGCGCCGAAACGACGGCAGAGCCCTTCAAGCCCGGGCGTTCGATCTCCGGCTTCCGCACCGGCCCGCTTGGGCTCGGGCACGTGGTGCTCAACGTCGACACCGCCGAAACGATCGAGCGGATGACGTCGTTCTATCGTGATACGCTCGGCTTCCGGCTGACCGATTACTATTCGCATCCGTTCATCGCCCGCTTCCTCCATCTCAATCCCCGCCACCACAGCCTTGCGTTCGTTCAATCCGGCAAGAACGCGGTCCATCACGTCATGATGGAGCTGTTCAGCTTTGACGATGTCGGGCAGGGCTATGATCTTGCTTTGAACGAAGACCGCGTCGCGGTGACGCTGGGACGCCATACCAGCGATTTTCTCACTTCATTTTACAGCTTAACGCCGTCGGCTTTCATGGTCGAATACGGCTGGGGCGGTCGCTTGATCGATGTCGACACCTGGCAGGCCTACGAGCGCAAGGAAGGCCCGAGCATGTGGGGCCATGATCGCAAATGGTTGTCGGCCGAGGATCAGGCCAAGGCCCGCGCGCTGAGGCTTAAGAATGCTGCCGACGGCTTTCGCCGGCCGGTGCAGGTCATGGAAGGCAATTACGACGTCATGTCTGGCGTATGTCCGTGGTGGGACAGCGTCAAGGCCCGCACCGCCGCGCAATAAGTTCCCCCCATGGGGAAAGATCGTCTGGCTGCGTTCAGCGATGGCGTCATCGCCATCCTGATCACCATCATGGTGCTGGAATTGAAAGTGCCGAGCGGCGCCGACGGGACGGCGTTGCAAGGATTGGCCCCGAGTTTGCTCGCTTACGTGCTGAGCTTCGTCTATCTGGCGATCTACTGGAACAACCATCATCACCTGCTGCACACGGTCGTGCATGTTGATGGTCTCATTCTCTGGGCCAATTCTCATTTGCTGTTCTGGTTGTCGCTCGTTCCCGCCGCGACGGCGTGGATGGGTCAAAACCTTTCGGCGCCGTTGCCGACCGCGGTCTACGGCGCCGCGTTGCTGATGCCGGCTATCGCTTATTATCTTTTGCAGCTCGCGATCATCCACAAACAGGGATCGCAATCCGTGCTTGCCAAAGCGCTCGGCAGCGACATCAAAGGCAAGATCTCGCCGGTACTTTATGTCACCGGAATTGTGCTGGCGTTTGTCAGCCCCTGGGTATCGGTCGCGATTTACGGACTGGTCGCGATCATGTGGCTGGTTCCGGACCGGCGCATTGAGAACGCTATCAGTCGCGAGTAAACGGCCGTCTGCTCATTTGATGACCAGAGACTATGCTATGCAGCGGAATTCATTATTGTTGCGGGCGATTTTTCTGGGCGCGATCCTGATAAGCGGCACAGGCGCTGCCTTCGCCGAAACCTGGCGGACCTATCAAAACGATCGCTACGGTACGACGATCGAATACCCGGATAACTTTCAGCCCGGTAATCCGCCGGACGCCAATGACGGCTTGGCGTTTACGAGCCCGGACAGCGCCAGTTTCTCGGTGTTTGCGTCATACAACGCGCTCGACTTCGATCTGGCGGGCTATCAGGATTTTATCGTCAAGAATTTAAAGCCCGGCAAAGTCATTGCTTATAGGGTGCACGGCCGCGACTGGTTTGTCATTTCGGGAACGGCTGGCGCCGACAGCGTGTTCTATGAGCGTTATCTTCTGTCGCATGGCGGCGAGATGACCGAAGGCTTCGTCACGTCTTATCCGAGCCGCTTGAAGCAAAAATACGACCCGGTCGTCGCGAGAATGGCAAAGTCGTTTCGCTCGGGATCCGGGTACCAGACGCCGGACAAGAATTGATGGCTTGTCCGGCGCATCATCAGCGCACCAGGACATTGCTGAACTGCCACGGGTCGTCCTGGTCGATATTCTCCGGGAACAGGCCAGGGCGGCCGTCTAACGGCGTCCATTCGGTATAGCGGCCGATCACCGGTCCGAGATAGGGCCGCTGAACTTCCAGGCAGCGGCGGAAATCCATCTCGTCGGCTTCGACGATGCCGCGGTCCGGATTTTCCAGCATCCAGACAATTCCGGCGAGCACGGCCGAGGTGACCTGCAATCCGGTCGCGTTCTGATAAGGCGCGAGGCGTCGCGTTTCCTCGATGGAAAGCTGTGAGCCGTACCAATAGGCGTTCTTCGCGTGTCCGTAGAGCAGCACGCCAAGCTCATCGACGCCGTCGACGATCTCGTGTTCGT
This sequence comes from Xanthobacteraceae bacterium, assembly GCA_049679485.1. Classification (GTDB taxonomy): domain Bacteria; phylum Pseudomonadota; class Alphaproteobacteria; order Rhizobiales; family Xanthobacteraceae; genus BOG-931. Next base: position 283 of record JBAUGC010000746.1, on the reverse strand, counting down.
CGAGGATCTTCCACTCCGGCTGCACCTGCCATGCATTGCCCGCCATCTCGTGCAGCGACAGCACTGCATCGTCGCATGGGTGATAGGCGTAATGGCAGGTCGGCCGATAGACGACGTTGCTGCTCTCGCGCAGCGTAAAGTAGTCCGCAATCGAGATCGACTCGTTATGAGTGATCATGAACGCATGCTGCGCCTGCGCCGTCGGCGTCCACGACCGCACCCGCGTGCCCGCACCCGGCTGTGTCAGATAGATGCCGGCGTCGCAGCCGAAGTCGTGCCGGCG
>JBAUGC010000745.1:0-2658 GCA_049679485.1 Xanthobacteraceae bacterium | reverse complement strand
TGGTGATCTCGACGGCGTCCTTGAACTTCTTGAAGTAGGAGGAGTGCGTGGCCTGGTCCCATTCGAAGAAGCTGGTGTTGTTGATGAAGTTCTTGACCAGGAAATATTTGCTGTCGCCCACGAAGGTAGACGTTTCCTCGATCTCATTGAGCGAGGCGATCGAGGAGCCGAGGATGTGGAAAACGACGAAGGTAAGCTGGCCCTTCTTCACCGCGTCGAGAAAACCGATGTCGCGCAGCGAACGCAATGTCGGCGACAACAGCCCGGCGCGCACGTCGATCACTGTTACGCTCGAGTCAGTGCTCGACAAAGTGTCGAAAATCCGCATCTGGTCGGAGACCGACGTGACGTCGACGATGTCGCTATTGTCCGGATGAAAGCGTTTCAGGGTGCCCTTGGGCGACTCGGTATCGAAGGCGCGCGTCGGCACATGGTGCGCGGTAAAATAATCGAGCAGCGTGCGGGAAACCGTGGTCTTGCCAACGCCCCCCTTGTCCGCCCCTACGACGATTACGGTTGGCTTTGCCATAGTCGATCCTTCAGTGGCGCCCAGCCGCCGTGAGACTCGATGGGTCCGGCTTTCGGGATGACTGCGGCCAAATGGAGCGCGTCACGCATTTTCCCCTTGAAAAAGATTCTACACACCCCGTTTACGGTTTGGAAGCCTCAAGATGGATGGCGTGCTTTCCCACGCTGGGTTCAGTGCGGTTTGGCGTCCGATATGGTTAATTGTGACCGCATTGCGACTAGCGGCGGTCGTGCGGCCCCCAAGGTCCGGAGGCATCGCCGGTTTCCGTCGCTGACGTGTCACTCGCCCCAGTTTCGGTGGACGCGCCCCAGGGACCCGCCGACGATGGTTGATCCCACGGTCCGGCCGCCGCCGGCTGTTCGGTAACCGCTTGTGTTTCTTGCTCCGGCAAAGCGAGCGGGCCGGGATCGTGGCCGCCGGCAAATTTGACCAAAGCCGCTACGCGGTTGTCGACTGAAGGGTGCGTGTCGAACAGCTCGCCAAAGCCTGCGCGCGGATTATCGATGCACATTTCCATGACAGCCGAAGTTGCGCGAGGCAACTCGCCACGACCCTCGATCTTGCGCAGCGCCGAGATCATGGCGTCGGGATTTTTGGTCAACTCCACGGAGCCGGCATCGGCGAGGAATTCGCGGGAGCGCGACAGCGCAAGGCGGATGATGAACGAGAGCAGATAGGCGACGACGATAAGGACGATAGCGATCAGTATGGCCAGGCTGGCGCCGCCGCCGCGACGGTCATCGGACGATCGCGGGCCGCGGAACCCGCCGTAGAACCACAGCCGAAAGAACAGTTCCGCAAAAAACGAGATGGCGCCGGCAATGATGACCGCGATCACCATCATGCGAACGTCGCCGTTGCGGATATGTGTCAGCTCGTGGCCGAGTACCGACTCGACTTCGGCATCGTTGAGCCGGCCAAGCAGGCCCGACGTGATTGTGATGGAATACTGTTTCTGGTTCATCCCGGTGGCGAACGCATTTAACGCGTCTGAGTCCATTACCTTGAGTTTGGGCATGGTAATGCCGCGCGAGACGCAAAGATTTTCTAGAATATTGTAGAGCCGCGGCTCTTCGGTGCGTGTGATCTCACGGCCGCCGGTTATCGCGTCGATCATGCTCTGATGGAAGAAATACGCGATCACTATCCACAGCGCTGTGCCGATTGTCGCCACCGGCGCAGCACTGATCAGGTCGTTCAATGCGCGCTGAATCAGCGTGTTGAGGTCGGCGTCGACTGACAACGCCTCGGCAGTCAACGCGCCGGCATAAACCATGAGGTAGACGAGAAAAAACAGGCCGATAAGAAGCGCGATCGAACGCCGCCGGTTCGACTGGATGTGGCTATACAGACCGTAGGCGGCCATGGCCAATTATCCGGCGCGCTCGACTGGTCAGAATTTCACTTGCGGCGCTTCGCCCAAAGTTTTGCGCTCGTCGCCGAGGTCGAAGAAGTCTTTCGACGCGAAGCCGAAAGCCGAGGCGAACAGTGCGGCGGGGAACCTCTGGATGCCGGTGTTGTATTCCTGCACTGCGTTGTTGAAGAAGCGGCGCGCCGCCGCAATCTTGTTCTCGATGTCGGTCAACTCCGCCTGCAGTGCCTGGAAGTTGGCGTTGGCCTTGAGATCGGGGTAGGCCTCGGAGAGGGCGAAGAGTTGCCGCAACGCGCCCGAGAGCATGTTCTCGGCCGCCGCCTGCTGCGCCGGACCTTGGGCCGCCACCGCGGCGTTGCGCGCCTTTACCACCTCGTCGAGCGTGCCGCGTTCATGCGCGGCGTAACCCTTCACGGTTTCGACCAGGTTGGGCACAAGGTCGTGCCGCTGGCGCAATTGCACGTCGACATCGGCAAAGGCCTGGTTCACCCGCTGTCGCATGGTGACGAGACCGTTGTAGACCGAGATCACCCACACCACCAGAACGACGATCACGGCAAGGACGATCAGTGTTGAAGTGCCCATTGAAATCCTCCCGGTATGACTGGCAACAAATAGCGTTGGCGGACGCAAAAAATAGGTAACACCGCGGCGGTCTGCACACAAACGGCCGCGGGCCCCCGCTGGCTCCCTTAAATACGATAATTCATCGATGCCGTTAAGGTTAGCCAGCGATGAATATCGCCCGCCTGTCGCC
>JBAUGC010000744.1:0-11268 GCA_049679485.1 Xanthobacteraceae bacterium | reverse complement strand
GACCGCCTGCGCCGCCCCAGCCCCCTGCACCGCCGGTGCCGCCTGTACCGCCCGCACCACCCCCGGCGCCCAATCCGCCATCGCTTCCCTTAGCACCATCGTTACCCTGTCCACCGGTCCCGCCATCGCCGCCGGGACTGCCAGTTGGAGCAGCGGCACCGTAGCCCGGTGAGCCGGAATTGCCCGCGGTGCCAGTAGGTCCAGCGGCCCCCTGGGCCCCTCCCGCCGCGGGATGCCCGGTCGCGGAATTCGGAGCAAAGATGACGCTTGAATTACCACCTGCAGCAGCGCCGCCGTCGCCGCCGTTACCGCCCTTGGCGGCGTCGCTGGCGAAGGAAACATTGTCGAGCGTGACGTTGGCGGTCGCCCCGACGAAAAGCCCGCCGCCGAGTCCGGCCCCGCCGCCGCCGGAACCGCCGCCGTCGCCGCCTTGTGCCACGGTATCGTTGATCGAGAGATTTTGGATCGTTACGTCGCCGGAAAGTACGGCCAGACCGCCGTTCGACCCGGCGCCGTTCAGCGAATAGCCGCCGCCGTCGATGGTGAGCGTAACGCCGGATTGCAACGAGATTGCATAAATGCCATCCGGCTGCCCAGGGTCGCCCTCGGTAATATCGCCGGTGAAGACAATCGTGTAGTCGCCCGGCGTCGTTTGTTGATCGAGCTGCTCGATTGCATTGTTTAGATCAGCCTGGCTCGATACGCTGATAGCAGTCGCGGACATGAACACCTTCCCTCATCGGCACGCCAACAGCCGCGGCCTTCGCTATATTGGGAGGCATTTTACGAGAAGTGGTCTCGGTAACACAAGTCTCTGAATAGAAACGAAGTTCAGACGCAAAAAAGGCATGACTTGTGGTATCCAAAGACCGCTCTTGGAAATTCCGGGCTGGAGATCAAGCCTGCTGGCGATCCGCCACCATCCATTTAGGTTAACAGCAAAGCTCGAGGAGTCGTTTCGGCTGAGCGTATCCGTGGAATTCATAGTTTGATTACGTTCCACGCATGACCGGCGGACCCAAGCCACCCGTAGCAGTCCCACCAGTGGTTGACGCCTCCGATTTGGCCACTGCGCTGCAACGTTATCGCGCGGGCGCCTATGACGAAGCGGCCGAGCTGTTTGCCGCGGCACTCGTTGTCACGCCGGACGATCCGACCGCGTTGCGCCTGCGCGGTCTGGCGCTTACGCGCGCAGGCAAGGCGGCGGAGGGCGTGCCGCTGCTTGCCCGAGCGGTCTCGCTGTCTCCAAAGGACCCCCTCGCGCAGCTTCATTACGGCGTAGGTCTGCAGGCAGCGGGACGCTTCGCCGAAGCCGCCGAGCTATTCCGGGCATCCATGCCGCTATTGCCGACCGATCCGGCGCCGGCGCTTAATCTCGCTTCGGCACTCCTTGAGCTTGGCGAAGCGGAGGCAGCTCGCATCGCGGCGCGTGAAGCCGTTGCGCTCGCTCCGGCCTCAGCGGAAGCTCATTACACGCTTGGTCTTGCCGAAATGGCGGCGGGCGCCTTCGCCACTGGCCGCGATGAACTGATCGAAGCCGTGCGGCTGGAGCCGAAACTCACCAACGGCTGGATCAGCCTCGGCGTTGCACGCTACCGGCTTGGCGACGTCTGGGGTGCGGCCGTGGCTATGAGCCGGGCATTAGCCATCGCGCCAACAAACAATATCGCCGAGGCGAACTTCGCCGTTTTTCTCGCGCTACGCGGCGAGCAGGAGGAGGCGATCAACCGGCTGCGCGCCGTGCTTGTGCGCGAGCCCGCTTGCGCGCAGGCACGGGTCGCCCTTGGGAGTTTACTGGTCATCGACAGCGAGCCCGCCGAAGCGCTCGAGGTGCTAACGGGCACGCCGCCTGCGGGACGTCTCGGCGTGCATTGGCGCGCACAGCGCGTCAGCGCGCTCTTCAATCTCGGCCGCCGCGCCGAAGCGCGCGCCGAGCTTGACGACATTACCGGGCCATTGGGCGAAGCCGAAATTCTGATCGCCGGGCGGCAGCTTCTGTTCGCCATCGCGGCACGCAATCGCTTCCGGGCCGACGAGCTTTCCCAGCGCATCGCGACGCTCGCCGACGACGAGACGGGAGCTCTGCTCGAGCATCGCATCATCGCGCACTTCGACCTCGCCCGCTTCCGCAATTCACGCCGCGAGCGAGGACGCGCCGTCGAACATTTACGGAGAGGTCACGCGCTCATTGCTCGCAGCCAGCCATTCTCGCGAGAACAATACGCAGGCTTTTTCGCGGCTAACGTTGAGGCCTACAGCAGCGAGCGACTGCGCCACGGGCCTCGCGCCAATAATCGCGACATGACTCCGTTATTTATTGCCGGACTGCCACGTTCCGGCACCACGCTCATGGAACAGATTCTGTCGGCCCACCCATCAGTCCATGGAGCGGGAGAACGTTCCGCATTGCATGATTGCCTGAGCCGGCTCGTCGGACCGGTTTATCAGGCGGACGCAGTACGCAAGGCGGCGCGCCTTCCCGGGACCACTCTTAGCGGCGCCGCGCGGAAATACCTCGTCGATTTGCATACGCTGGCGCCAGGTGCTCGTTATGTCGCTGACAAAATGCCCGGGAATGCGAACCACCTTGGCTTCATCTCAACGCTGCTGCCCCGCGCGCGCATTATCCTGTGCGAGCGCGACCCGCGCGACGTTGGACTTTCCATCTTCCAGCTCCGCTTCTTCGGCCATCACCCTTACGCGCACGATCTCGCCGACCTCGGCTGGTTTATTGGTCAGCATCAAAAATTAATGGACCATTGGCGCGCCGTGTTGCCCTTGCCTATGCTGAGCGTCAGGCTCGATGAGTGGGTCGAAGACTTTCAAGGCACGCTCAGGCGCGTGCTTGATTTTCTTGAGCTTCCATATGACGAAGCTTGCGAGAATTTCTATCTGCAAAAAAGAAAGGTCCGGACCGCAAGCGCGGAGCAAGTGCGCCATCCTGTAAACGCACGGGGCATCGGCCGTTGGCGCGCTTTTGCCGAACACCTTGAGCCGCTTTTCGATGAGCTTGAGCGCGGCGGCGCGCTGCACGAAAGCCCAGAGGATGCGCAACAGCGAGCGCGGGCGCTTGGCCGCAGCTACCGCCCGGCGGCGGCGGTGCGCGTGCTCGCGAAAGCCGTTGATCGCGGTCCTCCTTCGGCGTCGCAGCTCGCCGATATGGCGATTTTCCGTCTTGAAGCAGGTGAGCATGTCGCGGCGCGGGCGCTCGCTGAACAGGCTGTGGCGCTGGCGCCCGATAACCCCTCAATCCACAGCGTGCTTTGCTATGTGCTTGCTTACGTCCCCGGCATGAGCGGCGCCGAACTTAGCGCGACCATGCTGCGTTGCGGCGCGCTCTACTCACGCGACCAAGCGACGCTTGATTTTCCCCCACCGAATAAGCGGCTGCGCATCGGTCTGCTCGGTCTGTTCCACCGGAGCCCTGTCACGGCATTGACGGAGGCAGCTTTCGCAGCATTGGACCGGGACCGATTCGAAATCATCTGCTTTTCGGTAGGCGGAAAGGAAGACCCGGTCACCGCGCGATATCGCACCCTCGGTCCCTTCCATGCGATTGGTCATCTCGACGACGCGGCGCTCGCCAATCGCATCCGCTCGGACCGCATCGATATCCTGATCGAACTTGCCGGTTATCTTCGCGACGGACGTCTTTCCGTGCTCGCACGTCGCCCAGCGCCGGTGCAAATCAAATGGGCCGGGGCACAATTCCACACGACGGGCATCGCCGAGGTCGATTTCCTTATCACCGACGTGCGGGAGACGCCGCCAGAACTCGCGCCGCTCTATGGCGAACAGCTGCTCGTGATGCCGGGGAGCTACGCCTGCTGGACCCCGCCCGAGGAATCGCCGGGGCCTGTCGGACCGCCACACGAACATAATGGCTTCATAACCTTCGGCTCCTTCAACAGCATGATGAAGATCACGGCACCCACAATTGCCGCGTGGTCGGCGATCCTCGCGCGTGTGCCCGGTTCGCGCCTGCTGCTTGCCGCACCCGCGCTGGGCGAGGCCGCGGTGGAGGAGCGTTTGCGCGCCGCGTTTGAATCGCACGGCATCACGCGCGATCGACTAGCGACGCGCGGGTTGATGCCGCAGCACGCGCTGCTGTCTGCATACGGCGAGATCGATATCGCGCTTAGCCCTTTCCCCTACAACGCTGGCGTCACGCTGCTCGAGGGTCTTTGGATGGGCGTACCGGCGATTGCGCTTTCGGGCGAGAGCTTCGCGAGCCGTCATGGCGCTAGCCATCTGGGCGCAGTAGGACTCGCCGATTGGGCGGTTTCCTCCGAGGAAGCCTACATCGACCGTGCCGTCTCCGCCGCGGCTGACGTGGACACACTTTCCAACCTGCGCGCGACGTTGCGCGCAACATTGCGCGTCAGTGCGCTGTGCGATGCACCACGTTTTGCCCGCGACCTCGAGGCCGCGCTTGAACGCGCAGCCGCGACGCTGTGAACGTATCTACCCGCTGGAACATTAATGTCCGAAACTGGGCCCTTGGCACCCTTTGCAAAATGTCCGTTGTCGGGAGGATCGGACTTACAGACGCTAGGTAGGGCGCACCCATTCATCGCCGTCTTTGATAGATATCCCCTAAAACGGGGGTAGAGAGATAGAGTGGGGTCCCGCAAACTCGCGAACCAACTCCGCCGAGCGTTAAAAATGACGCCGTCCAGAACACATCAAGACAATCAAGCCCCGCTACAAGGCCTCCGCGTCATCGATCTCACGTCGATGGTGCTTGGCCCCTATGCCACGCAAATTCTGGCGGATTACGGCGCCGACGTCATCAAGGTCGAGCCGCCGCACGGCGATCTGATGCGCAAGGGCAGCGCCAGCAAGAACGCCGGCATGAGCGCGATGTATCTTCAGCTCAATCGCAATAAGCGCAGCGTCGTTCTCGACCTCAAACAGCCGGCGGCGCGGGTGGCGTTGCTGCGGCTGTGCGAGCGGGCCGACGTGCTCGTTCACAACACGCGGCTGGCGGCGATGCGCCGGCTCAAGCTCGGCGACGACGACGTGCGCAAGGTCAACCCGCGGCTGGTCTATGTCAGCCTGACCGGCTACGGCGACAACGGACCCTATGCCGGCAAACCGGCTTACGACGATCTCATTCAGGGCATCAGCGCGCTGCCGGCGACCGCCGCGCAAGCCGGCGCGCGGGAGCCGCGCTACGTACCGCTCACCCTCACCGATCGCATCGTCGGCATCAACGCCGCGCACGCCATGCTCGCCGCCATCATTTGCCGCGACCGCTCGAGCGAAGGACGGTCGGTCGAGTTGCCGATGTTCGAGACCATGGCGCAGTTCGTGCTTGGCGATCATCTCGGCGGCCGCACCTTCGATCCGCCGATCGGCAAGCCGGGCTACGAGCGGCTGCTGACGCCCAACCGCCGCCCGTACGCGACCCGCGACGGTTATGTCTGCGCGCTCATCTACACCGACAAGCATTGGCAGGCATTCTTTGCGGCGCTCGGCCGCCTCGATGAATTCAACGCCAACCCGCGGCTGTCGGACTACAATAAGCGCGCGCAGCACTATAACGAACTCTATGGCATGGTCGCCGATATCCCGCAGACTCGAACGACTGCCGAGTGGATCGCGTTCTTCGACGGCTGCGATATTCCCTGCGCGCCGATGCATGATCTCGACGCCTTGATCGACGATCCGCACCTTGACGCCGTCGGGTTCTTCCAGATGCAGACCCATCCGACCGAGGGGCGCCTGTGTTACACCGGAATTCCGAGCCGATGGAACGGCGCAGCGCTGAAGATCACCCGTCACGCGCCCCGCCTGGGCGAGCACAGCGTCTCAGTCCTCAAGGAAGCCGGTGTCGCGCCCGCCGAGATCGACGCGCTCCTGAAAACCGGCGCCACCGTCGACGACGAAACTGGCGCCCGTGCCGGGGCGCAGCATCGGGCCGCATTGCCCTGAAAAGTCCGATGGCCTAGCTTGCGCCGAACGAGAATTCTCTGGGAGGACGCTCATGCTCCGGCTGTCGATTGTTGCGGCCTTGCTCGCCTCGCTAACAGCCACTGCGCAGGCCGCGGACGCCCCGGCGGAAATCAAGCTCGGAACGCTCTACGCGTCCGCCGGACGCTACGCCAGCATTTCACTGCCGGTGCATTACGGTCTCAAACTCTGGATCGATCAACAGAACGCCGAGGGCGGCGTCTACGTCAAAGCGTTCAACAAGAAGATCCCGCTCAAGCTCGTCGCTTACGATGACCAGAGCAATACCGCGACCGCGGCGACGCTCTACAATCAGCTTATCACCCAGGACAAGGTCGATATTCTGATTTCAGACTCGGGCTCGGTGCTGACCTCGGTCGCGGTGCCGATCGCGCGCGATCATAAAATGCTGCTGATCGATCAGACCGGCACCGGCGCAACGTTTTTCACGCCCGACAACCCGTACATCGCGCTGATGGCCGACCCGGTCTCCAGCATCTGGCCGAAGCCGCTGGCGGATTTTCTGACGCACGACGGTCCCGGCCTCGGCATCAAGCGCGTCGCCATCCTCTACGCCACCAACGACTTCACCGGCACGCAAGCCAACGCGGTGCGCAAGTTCATCAAGGAATCCAATTCCGGCGTGGAGATCGTGTACGACCAGGGGGTGCCGACCGAGACTTCGAATTACACGGTGCTGCTCAACAACATCCGCGCGACCAATCCCGACGCGGTGGTCCACCTCGGCTATGCGGCAAACGACATCGCGTTCCTGCGCAACGTTCAGGACAGCGGCATCAAGTTCAAGTTCCTGTTCTGCATTTATCCGGGCACCGAGAACGAACTGCTTGAAAAAAGCCTGGGCAACGGACCGCTCAATTACGTGTTCACCTACGTGACGTCATCGCAGATGTCCTACCAGACCAACTTCGGCATGCCGCTGAAGGAATTCAGGCAAGCCTGGGACAAGAAGTACGGCGATACCCACGTGGAATTCGGCTTCAATTCGGTGGCAGGCTATACTACCGCCCTGGTGCTGGAAAAGGCGCTGGCGACCGCCGATAGCCTCGATCAACTCGAATTGCGCAAGGCGATCTTCGCCCAGTCGGGCAAACTCAAGACCCTTGACGGCACGTTCGAGCTCGATCCTACCGGCGCCCAGATCGGTGAGATCACTCCGCTTGGGCAGCTTGTGCTCGACGGCGATCACCTGAAGCTCGTGACACTCTGGCCGCACGAACTCGCCAACGGCAAGCCGGTCTATCCGCGTCCCTGACGATGGCTTTCGCCGGCCGAACTTGAGCCGGCCGCGGCGGAGTGCCGAATGCTTGTTTACAGCCTGCTGGCCGGCATCCTGTTCGGCCTCTACTTCTCCTTGATCGGACTCGGGCTCAACCTCGTGTTCGGCGTCATGCGCATCGTCAACCTCGCGCACGGCGATTTTCTGATGCTTGGCGCTTTCCTGGCGTTCTGGCTGTTCACGCTGTTCGCGATTAATCCGATTCCGACCGTCGTGATCGCGTTCGTCGTGTTCATGATTGTCGGGCTGCCGCTCTATTATTTGCTGGTGCCGCGGCTGTTGCGCGCCAAAGACCCGGAAATGTTGTCGTTTATTTTGTTCTTCGGCCTGTCGCAGGTAATCGAAGCGGTGACGACCATCGCCTTCGGCACCAGCGAGCGGTCGATACCGGGCGACCAGCTCGGGCGCGCGATCACGGCGGTCGCGAGCCTGTTCGCCGGCCACGCGGTCGAGCCCGGCCCGGTGGAATTGTTCGGACAGACGTTCCCGGCCTCCTGGGTGGCGAGCAGCATTGCCAGCGGCTGCGCCGTGCTGCTGGTTTATCTTTATCTGTATCAGACCAGGCTCGGTTATCTGACCCGGGCGGTGATGGACAATCGCGAAGAAGCCGTCGCCGCCGGCATCGACGTGCATCGCGTGTCCGCGATCGCGTTCGGCATCGGCATCGGACTTGCAGCGGTGGCCGGCGTGTTCGCCCCGTTCATCCTTGGCAGCATCACGCCCGCCATGGGCGGCGAAGTGACGATCACGGCCTTCGCCGTCATTGTCATCGGCTCGCTCGGCAATCCGCTCGGCACCGTGCTCGGCGGCGTGATTTACGGCGTCTCCTACATGTTGATGCAGAGCTACTACAGCTCGTGGGCCAATCTCCTGCCCTACGTTCTCCTTGTCGTCATTCTGCTGGTGCGGCCGAGCGGGCTCCTCGGACGGCAGGTGCGGCGTGCCTAGATTTGTGCGCCACCTGCTGCTGATTTTGCTGCCGGTGGTCGCGGCGTTCGCGTTTCTGCCGAGCGTCTACAGCAATCACCTGCTGCTGTTCAATTTCATCATATTCATGACGCTGGCGCAGGGTCTCAACGTTATTTACGGGTTCACCGGTTATCTGCCGTTCGGCTATGTCGGATTCTTCGGCGCCGGCGCCTACGGCTTTTCGCTGATGGTCATGCACCTGCAAGCGCCACCGCTCGCGGCTTTGGCCGTCGGCGCCGCCGCCGCTATTGTGCTGGCGCTGTTGCTGACGCCGCTGTTCCGCCTGTCCGGCGCCTACTTTTCGATCGCCAATCTCGCCGCGGCGCTGGCGGTGTTGCAAGTGGTCTCGAACCCCAATCTGGAAGAGATCACCAAGGGGCCGTACGGCATCAGCCTCAGCGGCGTGTTTAATCCGACGCTCAGCTACGCCACTGCGCTCGCAATCCTGGCGGCGACGCTCGCGCTGGTCATTTATCTCCGCAATTCGCATTTCGGCATGGCGCTGAAGGCGATCCGCGAGGACCCGATCAGCGCCGGCATGGCCGGCATCAACGTCGTGCGCGAGCGTATCATCGCCTGGCTGTTGAGCGCACTGATCGCCGGCCTCGCCGGCGGCGTGTTCGCCTGGTACGTGTCGGTGTTTTATCCCGAGACTGTTTTCAGCGTCGAGTTCACGATCTTTTCGATCGTGTTTGTTCTGTTCGGCGGCAGCGCCACGGTGACCGGGCCGATCCTCGGCGCGGTCATTCTCTACGGCATCTACAACACGGTCGGTATTTCCACCCCGCAATATTTTCAGCTGATCTACGGCGCGTTGATCATGGGCCTGGTGCTGTTCCTGCCGAACGGGCTCACCTCACTGCTGCAAAGATGGGGCATCAATGTCCCCTGAGGCCAAGCCGCTGTTGACCGTCGATGGTCTGGTGAAGCGTTTCGGGGGCTTTCGTGCGCTCGATGCCTTGAGCTTTTCCGTCGGCCCCGGCGAGATCCTCGGTCTGGTCGGGCCAAATGGCTCCGGCAAGACCACCTGCATCAACGTGATCTCCGGACTCTATCGGCCCGACGGCGGAACGATCTATTTCGAAGGTTGTTCGATCGGCGGTCTGCCGTCGCATCGGCTGGTGCACGCGGGCATCAATCGCACCTTTCAGGTACCGCGGCCGTTTCTTACCCTCACCGTGCGCGAGAACGTCGAGATTGCGCTGGCCTACGGCCGCAATCGCGCTCGCCAGGATGCCGGCGCGCTGTTGTCATCGCTCGATCTCGCCGCGTTCGCCGATCAGCCGGCCATGGAGCTCAACAGCGCACACCAGAAAATGCTCGATCTGGCCCGCGCGCTCGCAACCGGTCCGCGGTTGTTGCTGATCGACGAACTCGCCGCCGGTCTCAATCCCGCTGAGCTCGAACGCGTCGCCGCGAAACTGAAAGAGCTGGCGCAGTCCGGCATCGCGCTCCTTGTCGTCGAGCACCTGATGGGATTTATCGATCAGATCACCGACCGCATCATCGTCATGAACGCCGGCAAAGAAATATTCGAGGGCCGGCTGGCGGAGGCGGCCAGGAATTCGCAGGTCGTCGAGGTCTTCCTCGGAGCCGAGCATGCCGCCTGAAGCGCCGCGGCCTCTATTGTCGGTGTCCGGCGCCACCGCCGGATACCGGCGCATGCAGGTGCTGTGGGGAGTCGATCTGTTAGTTCCTGAGCACGAGGCGGTCGTGCTGCTGGGCGCCAACGGCGCCGGCAAGACGACATTACTGAAAGCGATCATGAGCCTGATTGAGCTATGGGCGGGCCGCATCGATTTTGCCGGCGAGGACATCACTCACCTGCGCACGGATCAACGCGTGCGGCGCGGGATCGTTTTCATGTCGGAAACCTCCGGCTTTCCGGGTCTCACCATCGAAGAGAATGTGCAGATCGGCGCCCAGTTCCTGTCCAAGAGTCGCGCGCGTGAACGGATCGATGAACTCTATACGGTATTTCCCGCGCTGGCCGAGCGGCGCCGCGCCCGCGCCGGCAGCCTGTCCGGCGGCCAGCGCAAAATGCTCGGGGTCGCCAAAGCTCTGGTCGGCGATCCGCGCCTCCTAGTCATGGACGAGCCCTCAGCGGGCTTGTCGCCGCTCTATGTCAAGGAAGTCATCGCACTGTTGGCGCGATTTCGTGAGAAGCGCCTGGCGCTGCTGATAGCCGAGCAGAATGTGAACTTTCTGGTCCTTGCCGATCGCGTCTACACGCTCGACAACGGCCGCATCGGCTTTGCCGGCACGGTCAACGCGATGCAGGAGAATGACGCTTTGCGGCGCGCCTATTTTGGTTTGAAGTAAGCCCAGTCACGGCGACCGCGGAACGGCAACAAATTTCCTTCCACCAGCGAAAGGCCGGTGGAAATCGCCGCACGGCGGTCGTAATTTATCCGTACCGATTGCGTCTTTAACGTCCCTGATTGCGCGAAAATCCCAACCCGGAGATCAAGCCATGCGCCGCCTGCTCTACGCCACGACTGTCATGTTCGCTTCCGTCCTGGCTGTGACGCTTCTCCCCGAGCTCGGCGACGCTCAAAATCCGCAGCAGGTGCCAATGCCGCCCGGCGGTTTCAAGCCGCTGCCCGCCGCGCCGGTCAAGCCATACAAGCCGATCGCGATCACGCCGCCGGCGCCGTACCACGATCCGAGTTTCGCCGCTTTCCGCAAGCAGCTTACCCAAATCGCCCAGCACAAGGACCGTGCGGCGCTCGCCAAGCTGGTGGTGCCGCAAGGCTTCTTCTGGATGCAGGACAAGGATCTTGCCGACAAGCGCAAGCCGTCGATCGCCAATCTTGCCGCTGCCGTTAATCTGGACGCCAAGGACGATTCCGGCTGGGCGGCGATTGCCGGCTATGCCAACGATCCGACCGCCTCGCCGTTACCCGATCGGCAGGGCGTGATCTGTGCACCGGCCGACCCGACGATCGATCCGAAAGCATTTGAAGCGCTCACGCAGAGCACTAGGACCGAGCCGCCCGATTGGGGCTATCCGGCCAAGGAAGGCATTGAAGTGCATAGTGGGC
>JBAUGC010000743.1:0-3251 GCA_049679485.1 Xanthobacteraceae bacterium | reverse complement strand
ATCTCGCCCTGGCCCGCGATCCGTTTCGATCCCTTTTTGGCCGCGCCCTTCGCGGCCGTGGGAGTTTTCGCGCACTTCTGTTCGGCGATGCTCCGGCGTAGAGCGTCCATAAGGCTGACAACATTCGGCGCGGTGGGCGAGACCTTTTGCGGCTCCGCCGGAAGACCGGCGCGTTTTCTTCGGAGCAACTCGACCACCGCCTCTTCGTAGTGATCCACGAACGGCGAAGGTTCGAAATCGCCCTTTTTGCTTTCGACAATGTGGTCGGCCAGCTTCAACATCTCGCCCGGGACCTTCACGTCCGGGATTTCGTCAAAGATCGGCTTCTCGTCGCGAATCTCGTATGGGTAGCGAAGCGTCGTGCCCATGAGACCCTTATCCCAAGGCTGGAGCATCATCACGTGCTCGCGCTTCGACAGGACCACGCGGGCGAGCGCAACCATCTTCTTGTCACGCATGGCTTCCCGGATCACGGCAAAAGCTTCTTGGGCAACCTTGTCATCCGGAGTGATATAATAAGGACTCTCTAAATATCGTTCATCGATTTGTGCACGCGGTACGAACCTATCGATGTCGATCGTTTCGCTGCTATCAATCTTGAGGGCTTCGAGTTCTTCGTCATCGATCTGCAGATAAGTGTTCTTTGCTATCTCGTAGCCGCGCCCCTTGTCTTCGCTCTCGACTGGCTCGCGCGTGACATCATCGACCAGTTGCTGCCGCAGCCGGTTGCTGGTCTTCTTATTGATCTGTCGGAAGGCGATCCGCTCGCTGGACGAGGCCGCCGGATACAGGGCGACAGGGCAGGACACGAGCGAAAGCTTCAAATATCCGCGCCAGTATGGACGAGCGGCCATGGCGAACTCCTACGCAACAAATACGTGCCGCGGGGGATCTGAGCCCGGCCGCAGGGAGTCAATTCGATTTAGGCAACGAAGTTGCCTAGCCGATACTGTTCACGCGATGTTCTGGATCGATGGGAAGCAGTTCAATGCGAAAATTTGGGCTTGCCAATAACAATGAGCTGCGACAGATTTGACGGGAAAAGGCCCGACATAATGAGCGTGGGTGCCATATTGCGGCATCTGAGGCGCGTTACAGGATTTTCAGACCTTTGATTTTAGGCCCTAGATCATTTTTGGCACGCCGCTCGGGGCGCGGTTTAGACGGTGCGATCGTCACGGTTTTGACGGTTGTGGCCCTTTTTTACTGCTACGAGTTTGAAGTCTTCCCCGCCGACTCCAGACCTCACACGCTGGAACTGGACGAGTTGTTTTTTGTCTCAACTCTCTTTTTGGGGGGGCTTCTCTTATGTGCGCTTCGCCGACTAATTCAACGGGAAAGCGAAACTGGCCGGTTCGTCCCCGAACCCGCATCAGGCACGCGGCGTCGAGGCTTCTCACCAACCCTGGCGGATAAACCAAACGCAAGGTGGTTCGCTCAAGGGCGACCGACGAAGAACGCGGAAATAGACGCCGCGATTGAAGCGCTTATAGCCGAGGGTGTCGAACTACCTAAACTCCCTCGAAAAGACGCTT
This sequence comes from Xanthobacteraceae bacterium, assembly GCA_049679485.1. GTDB lineage: Bacteria > Pseudomonadota > Alphaproteobacteria > Rhizobiales > Xanthobacteraceae > BOG-931. The sequence goes on along the minus strand of JBAUGC010000743.1, from coordinate 1,716 downwards.
GCGCGTTAATTCGTCAAAAGGCGGCAGGACATGGCGCTAGTCTCGAAGTCGGATTCAGCGACGCGGTTATTCGGAGATCGCTTGTTCGACGCTACGGCCCCCGAATCTGAGAATCAAAAAGTCAAAACCAATTTTGAGCATTAGACTCTTCGACAAGTCCCCCAATAAGCATCACAAGCAAAAATAAAGGCGTGGTTTGGCAGGGCACTGCCAGATTAATGCTGCCGTTTGTAAAGGGGGGATTTGCTAGTGCGTATTTTTTCCATTTTAGGAGCAACGGCTTTGGCCGCGGGCTCGCTTGTTTCTGTTGCCCAAGCTGCGCCCATCGCCAACGAGGCCGGGCTCAGCCAAAGGGCTACAAACGCTAACTTCGTCGAGAAAACTCAATACGCCTGGGGCGGCCAAAACTATTGCTGGTACCCCGGCGGTTGGCAGGGCCCGGGCTGGTACTGGTGCGGTTATGCATGGCGTCGTGGCTTTGGCTGGGGCGGCGGCGAAGGTTGGCACGGCTGGCATGGCGGCGGCTGGCATGGCGGCGGTTGGCATGGCGGCGGTTGGCATCACGGCCACGGAGGACACGGCCCGGTCGTGCACCCATGAGCGCTGATCGCGCTCTCCTAAGTTGAGAGCTGCGACCCTGATTAAGAACGCTGCACGTGTCGGAGGGCGGATTGGATGCAAAAGTTATTATTTGCGGTAATTCTGGTTTCATCGGCGCTGCTTTTGGCGACGTCACCAAAGCCAGCCAGCGCCTTGAACAACCAATTTCCGCCTGGCTCTAATGAAGGCCGTTGCGTAAGTGACTTCAAGGGCTGCCTAGGCTGCATACCCGGTCAGAGCGCAGCCGATCGAGTGAGATGCCAAACAAACTGCATCGTTAGAGTATTTCAGTGTCTTCCCGATGATCCCCTTAGCCGCAGGGTGGTGAGGGGAGTGGGTCGGCAGTACGGTGTCCCGATTTCGGTTCTTCGTCCTATTTCATCGCGGCCGACTGGAACTAAGGGGATCAGGCAGATCAATAATAAGCCAATCGTGAACAAACAGCCGGTTGTCGAAGAACGGGAGGACCATTCCCACGGTGGCGGCGGCGGCGGTGGCGGCGGAAGACGTTGAGGAACAGCCCTGACAGTCGGGAGATGAAAGCCATCATCATTGGCGTCTGCGTGTCGTCTGCGCTTGTGATGTTGATAACGGCGACCGGCGCAATAGCGGGCACGCACGCGGGCGGAAACGGGCACAGTGACTCTCAGCATGGAACATACGCACATCGTGGTGCTCCGAGAGAGCCTCGGCGCCAGGCTGAAACCAATCAGACCGTCTGGCACACCTGGTGTGTCGAGCACCCTCAGGCATGTCGGATTGTACGCAGGCGTTGACCGCGCAGCGACATAGATCGTCCAAAGTTATAGACGGGATATTATCATCCGCGGTCCGACGCCGAGCAACAGCGCTGCTAGAACGATCCGCAGGACTCTCGGCGGCAGATGATACGCCCCGAGCCATGACCCGACCACGCCGCCGAGCCCAACAGCTATGAGCCACAACGGGACTTGGCGCGGAAATGCGGGCATTGTCGCCCAAGTCGCCGCGAGCGCCACTGCCGAGTTCATTAGATTGAACATGGCGGAAACTGCGGAGGCTTGCCGCGTTTCGACCCATCGGAAAGGTGAGCACTACGGGCGCCAGGAATATCCCGCCGCCGACGCCGGTAATTCC
>JBAUGC010000742.1:0-9383 GCA_049679485.1 Xanthobacteraceae bacterium | reverse complement strand
CGCTCGCTTTCGGCGTCACGCTTGCGGTCGGCTCGGTGGTGGTGCTTGGCCTCCTGGTCAATGTGATCGCAGCCGCTCTGCTCGCAGCGTCGATCGGGTTTTACGTCTTCATCTACACGATGTGGCTCAAGCGCTCGACGCCGCAGAATATCGTCATTGGCGGCGCGGCGGGCGCGTTGCCGCCGATGATCGGCTGGGCGGCGGCAACCGGCAGCATCGCCATCGAGCCGATCCTTCTCTTCCTCATCATCTTCTTCTGGACGCCGCCGCACTTCTGGGCGCTGGCGCTGTTCCGGTCTGGGGATTACGCGCGCGCCGGCATACCGATGCTGCCGGTGGTCGCCGGCCAGACGGAAACGCGACGCCAGATCCTGTTCTACTCCCTGATCCTGGCGCCGCTGGGCGCTGCGCCGTGGTTCCTCGGCTATGCCGGCGCCGTCTATGGCATCGTCGCGGTAGCGACCGGAGCCGCGATCGTCGCCCTGGCAATCCGGCTTCGCGTCGAGCAGACCGGCCACGTCGCCGCCAAGCGGATGTTCGCCTTCTCCATCCTTTATCTGTTTCTGTTGTTCGCGATGCTGCTGATCGACCGATTGTCCGCAGAGCTGTTCGGCCGGTTGGCGGCATGACGACGCGTGCGGCCATGAACGAAAACAAACTTCCTCCCTCGCGTCCCCAGCCTGTGGAAGGGAGCGAGGGCATCAGGCTCACCGAACAGCAACTGCGCGCCCGGCGTGCTCGCTCAATCGCGATTGCGGTCTCGCTTGGCGTGCTCGTGGTGCTGTTCTACATCGTGACGCTGGTCAAAGGGCCGGGAGTGCTGGTTCGCCCGCTATGAAGTTGACAGGCCGATGAGCACGGAAAAGCCGGATGCGCCGCCCAAGCTACGCCGCGATATCATCGTCGCCTTCAGCTGCGGCGGCCTGGTGGCGGCGATGGTCGGCCTGTCGTTCGCCGCGGTGCCGTTCTATTCGTGGTTCTGCCGCACCACCGGTTACGGCGGCACCACGCAAGTAGCGAAGGCCGCACCGACCCAGATTTCCGACCGCACCATCACAGTACGCTTTGACTCCAATGTCGCCGCCGGATTGCCGTGGCGGTTCGAACCCGAACGCCGGACCATTGACGTCCAGCTCGGCCAGGTGGTCACGGTCTACTATGCCGTCACCAACGAAGCCGCGCGCGTGACCGGTGGCCAAGCCGGCTACAATGTCACTCCGACGACTGCCGGCCGCTACTTCGAGAAGATCAATTGCTTCTGCTTCACCGAACAGACCATGAAGCCGGGCGAGAAGCGCGATATGGCGGTGGTTTTCTACGTCGATCCGAAGCTCGCCGAAGATGCCGAGCAGGACGGCGTCAAACTCATCACGCTCTCCTACACCTTCTATCCGGTACGCCCCCTCCCCGACCTTCCCCCGCATGCGGGGGAGGATCGGGTGGGGGCGGCGGCGGAAACGCCGGTAAAGTCCGGCCGTATCTAGAGGCAACAAAGCGGCGCGCTTAAGGTCGCGCCAACGTGGAGATGACGACTATGGCTGATGCTGCACACGCCAAACCGCACCACGATTACCACCTGGTCAATCCCAGTCCGTGGCCGGCGGTCGGCGCCACTTCTGCTTTCATCAGCGCGGTCGGGCTGATCCTGTGGATGCACCACATTGTCGCCTACGCACCGATCGTTTTCGGCATCGGCGGCATCGGCGTCGCCTACACCATGATTGGCTGGTGGCGCGATGTGATCTTCGAGGCCGAAGTCGAGCACGACCATACCCGCGTCGTGCAGATTTCGCACCGCTACGGAATGATTCTGTTCATCGCTTCGGAAGTGATGTTCTTCGTCGCCTGGTTCTGGGCCTATTTCAACACCGCCCTGTTCCCGGATGAGCTCAAGGACGTGGCGCGGATCGCGTTTACCGGGGGCGTATGGCCACCGAAGGACATCCACACCTTCGATCCCTGGCACCTGCCGCTTCTCAACACACTGATCCTGCTCACCTCCGGCACCACCGTAACGTGGGCGCATCACGCGCTGCTCGAGAACAACCGCAAGGGACTGATTTGGGGCCTCGTCTGCACCATCGTTCTCGGTCTCACTTTCACCTGCGTGCAGGCTTACGAATACGCGCACGCCGCGTTCCACTATTCCGGCAACATCTACGGCGCCACATTCTTCATGGCGACCGGGTTCCATGGCGCCCACGTCATCATCGGCACGATTTTCCTGATCGTCTGTTTGTTCCGGGCGCTCGCCGGCCAATTTACGCCGACCCAACACCTCGGCTTCGAATTCGCGGCCTGGTACTGGCACTTCGTCGACGTGGTGTGGCTGTTCCTGTTTGCCTGCATCTACGTGTGGGGCTCCGGCGTTCCGGTACCGGAATAGCGCCGCGCGTTCCTCATCCTGAGGCGCCCGCGCGTAGCGCGGGCCTCGAAGGATGCAGGCCGAGGTACCCGGGCCGCCCTTCGAGGCTCGGCGCCAGCGCGCCGAGCACCGCAGGGTGACGGAGAAGGAATGACCGAAAAGACAATCGACACACTTTCAGGATCGATCCTCGCTGGATTGGCGTGCGCCTGTCCACGCTGCGGCAAGGGCAAGCTGTTTCGAGGATTTTTGAGCTTGCGGCCACGCTGCGAAGTTTGCGGCCTCGACTACAACTTCGCCGATGCCGGTGACGGGCCGGCGGTGTTTATCATGTTCCTGGCGGGCTTTATCGTTGTCGCCGCCGCGCTGATCACCGAGGTCGTGTATCAGCCGCCGTTCTGGGTGCACGCGGTGCTGTGGCTGCCGCTCATTCTCATCGTCACGCTTGGTCCGCTGCGCTCGATGAAGGGGCTTATGATCGCGCTGCAGTACCATCACAAGGCGGCGGAAAGCCGCTTTGGCGCGGGCGAGCCTTGAGCGCCGCAGGACCAACAGCAAAAGCAAAGAAACTGCGGTCGTGGCACAGCCTGCTCATTCCGGCGGTGCTCGCCTTTGCGGCTCTGATTGCGCTCGGCACCTGGCAGGTCGAACGCAAAGCCTGGAAAGAGGGGTTGATCGCGACGCTGACTGAACGGCTGGCAGCGCCGCCTATCCCACTGCCGCCGCCGGCAGCCTGGCCTGCTCTCGATCCGGCCGGCAATGAATATCGCCGCGTGACTTTCAAGGCTGAATTCGAGACTGCCGACGAGGCGCCCGTTCTGGCGACCGGCGCCGCATTCCGCCCCGACGTAACAGGGCCGGGCTACTGGATATTCAGCCCAGCGCGGCTTGCGGACGGCAGCGTCGTGGTCGTCAACCGTGGCTTCATACCGCTGGCGGACGCGAAGACGCTGCCGCATCGAGCGAATACAGGAACGGTCGCTATCATGGGGGTGATGCGTTGGCCGGAAGCCCCGCACTGGTTCACTCCAAAGGCCAATCCCGCTCAGAATATGTGGTTCGTCCGCGACCCGGTCGCCATCGCCGCCGCCAAGGGCTGGGGTCCTGTGTCGCCGTTCTATGTGGAGCAGGAATCTCCAATGCCGCCCGGCGGATGGCCGCGGCCCGGCAGGCTCGTGCCGAACCTTCCGAACAACCACCTGCAATACGCCGTGACGTGGTACGGCCTGGCGCTGGTTCTGGTCGTTGTTTTCGTCGTCTGGGCCGTCAAAATCGCCCGCGAGCGGCGAAACCAGGGCATTGCGTCACCAAAATAGAGCGCTTTCGTCTTCCTTGTGAAACGCTCCGCCGTTCTATAATTGTGGCTCTGGTCCGGGACGGGTGGCGCTTTGCCTCCCGCAGCGAACATCTCGGAAAATCAATAAGTTAGCGTGTCCCGGGCGGTCCGGGGCAGCAGGAAAGCTATCGGTTGCGCCACATCTCAACCAGGGGCGAGGCCCCGGCACTTGAGTTTGCCGAAGCGATGCTCGCGGGCCTTGCCCGCGACGGCGGCCTTTATGTGCCCGAGGCCTGGCCGCGGCTCGATCCTGCGACCATCCGCGGCTTTGCCGGCCGGCCGTATGCCGAAGTCGCCGTTGAGGTGATCAGGCTTTTTACCGCCGATTCGATCCGCGAGGCTGACCTCGCCCGCATGGCGCGCGAAGCGTATGGCACCTTCCGCCATCCCGCGGTGACGCCGCTGACGCAGCTTGGCGTCAACACGTTTGCGCTCGAACTTTTTCACGGCCCGACGCTCGCGTTCAAAGACGTGGCGATGCAGCTTCTGGCGCGGCTGATGGATCACGTTCTCGCCGCACGCGGCGAGCGCCGGACCATCGTGGTCGCGACCTCAGGCGATACCGGCGGCGCGGCCGTCGAAGCGTTCCGGGATCGCAGTCAGGTCGACCTGATCGTGCTGTTCCCGCAAGGGCGAATTTCCGCCGTACAGCGGCGCATGATGACGACCGCGGCGGCTGCCAACATCCACGCCATCGCGATCGATGGGACCTTCGACGACTGTCAGTCGATCGTGAAGGGGCTGTTCAATCACGCCGCCTTCCGCGAACGGGTGCGATTGTCCGGCGTCAATTCGATCAACTGGGCGCGCATTGTGGCGCAGGCGGTTTATTACTTCACCGCCGCCGTGTCGCTTGGCGCGCCTCACCGCAAGGTCGCCTTCGCCGTTCCAACCGGAAATTTTGGCGATATTTATGCCGGCTACGTCGCGCAGCGCCTGGGCTTGCCGATCGAACGGCTGGTGATCGCCACCAACGTCAATGACATCCTGGCGCGGACGCTTGCTACCGGAACCTACGAGTTGCGCGACGTGGTGCCGACGACGTCGCCGTCGATGGACATCCAGGTGGCCTCGAATTTCGAGCGGTTGTTGTTCGATGCCTACGACCGCGACAGCCACGCGGTGCGGGCGCTGATGGACTCGCTGGCGCAATCGCGGCGGTTCACGCTGTCGGCACGGGCGCTGTCGCAGATTCGCGCGCTGTTTACGGCCGATCGCGCCGACGAGGACGAAGTCGCCGCGACCATGCGCACGGTCAAGCGCGAAACCGGCAATTTTGTCGACCCGCACACTGCGGTCGGCATTGCGGTCGCCGAGAAGGAACCGCGCGATCCCGCCGTGCCCATGGTGGTGCTGGCGACCGCGCATCCGGCCAAATTCCCCGGGACAGTCAAAGCGGCCTGCGGCGTCGAGCCGCCGCTGCCGGAATGGCTTTCCGATCTCAACCAACGGCCGGAGCGCGTCACAGCGCTGCCGGCGGATCAATCAGCGGTCGAGCGTTTCGTCCTTGCGACGAGTCGAGCCGCACAGGAAGGAGCGGCAGCATGAGCGTAGCGGTGACGACCTTGAAATCCGGCATCAACGTGGTGACCGATACGATGCCGCATCTCGAGACCGCCTCGCTGGGGGTGTGGGTCAATTCCGGCAGTCGCGACGAACGCAACGATGAGCACGGCATCTCACATTTCCTCGAACACATGGCATTCAAGGGCACGCGACGGCGCACGGCGCGACAGATCGCCGAGGAGATCGAGGCGGTTGGCGGCGATCTGAACGCAGCGACCAGCGCCGAGAGCACGGCCTACTATGCGCGCGTCCTCAGAGCCGACGTGCCGCTCGCGCTCGATGTGCTGGCCGACATCCTGTCGGAGCCGGCCTTCGCCCGGGACGAACTCACGCTTGAGCAAAACGTCATCGTCCAGGAGATCGGCGCCGTCGCTGACACGCCCGACGATCTTATTTTCGAGCATTTGCAGGCCATCGCGTTTCCCGACCAGCCGCTCGGCCGCTCGATCCTCGGCACTGCGAAGACGGTGCGTTCGCTCGACGGCACAAAATTGCGCGATTATCTCGCCCGGCACTATCGCGGTCCGGACGTTGTGGTTGCCGCCGCCGGCGCAATCGATCATGGCGCCGTGGTCGCGGAGGTCGAAAAGCGCTTTGCAAGTTTCAACGGGCCGGCCGGGCCGTCGGCGGCGCCGGCGCGGTTCGGTGGCGGCGCTCATGTCGAGAAGCGCGAGCTTGAACAGGTGCACATCGCTCTCGCCCTGCCCGGCCTGCCCCAGACCGACCCGACGCTTTACAGCTTGCAGACCTTCACCAACATCCTCGGCGGCGGAATGTCGTCCCGGCTTTTCCAGGAGGCGCGCGAAAAGCGCGGTCTTTGTTACTCGATCTATTCGTTTCATGCGCCCTACTCGGATGTCGGTATGTTCGGGCTTTATGCCGGCACCGACGCCGCCGATACCTCGGAGCTGATGCGGCTCATTGTCGAGGAGATTGCCAATGCGGCCGAGACTATTTCAGAAGCGGAAATCGCGCGCTCAAAGGCGCAGATGAAGGCCGGGCTCCTTATGGCGCTGGAGAGCTCCGGCGAGCGTATCGGACAACTGGCCCGGCAGATGATCGTATGGGGCCGGCCGATCCCGCTCGATGAAGTGGTGCAGAAGATCGAAGCGGTGACGGTCGAAAGCGCACGCGCTGCCGGGCGTGCCCTGATCGGCCGCGGCAAGCCGGCTATTGCCGTGCTCGGATTGGGGTCGGGACTTGAAAGCGCGGCAGCCATTGCCGAGACTCTGACCCGCCGGGCCGCATGATGGCACGATGGCGTTCTTTCGCACCATCAACTTCGCCGAGCCGATACCTTCCGTCGTCGGCGACGGCGTCATACTGCGGACGCCACAAACGACGGACTACGGCGAATGGGCGGCGCTGCGCGAGCAAAGCCGCGAATTTCTGACGCCATGGGAGCCGACGTGGCCGGCCGATGACTTGAGCCGCGGCGCCTTTCGCCGCCGAATCAGGCGCTATACCGAGGATCTGCGGACCGACCAGGGCTATGCCTTTCTGATTTTTCGCGGCTCGGACAATGCGCTCCTTGGCGGATTGACGCTTGCCAATATCCGGCGCGGCGTCGCGCAAGCCGGCAGCCTCGGCTACTGGATGGGCCAGACGTTTGCCCGCCAGGGCTACATGACGGCGGCAGTGCGCGCCGTTATTCCTTTCGCCTTCGGCACACTGCGGCTGCATCGCCTGGAAGCGGCATGCATCCCGACCAACAACGGCTCGATCCGGCTCTTGGAAAACACCGGCTTCGTACGCGAAGGCTATGCCCGGGAATATCTCTGTATCAACGGCATCTGGCAGGACCACCTGCTCTACGCCCGATTGAAGGATTCGAAACCTTGAGCGCGCAAACTCCCGCCGAAGCCGCGGCCGAAGTCTTGGCCGCAAAAGTCTTGGTCACAAAAGTCTTGGCCACAGTCCGGGCGGAGTCTCGGCGAAATCGGCCTTAGCCGCCGGCGGCCGCCGCCTTGGGATGGCCACGGTTCGCTTGATATAACAATGGGATCGGTGGGTTTGGCGAAGAGTAACGGGGGAATGCCGGGGACCAGCCGTCAGAGGCTTTGGCACAGGCGCGCGTCAATCGCGGGCTCGCTCACCTTTGCCCTTATCGCCGGCGCATGCTCCTCCAACGGCAGCGGCGGCCCTGGCGCACCGCCGGTAGGCGGGGGGGGCACAAGCTCACTGTTCAATGTCTTCGCCGGCTCGTCGGCAAAAGGGGCGCAGACAGTTGCCGGCGCGCAGCCCGACGTTAGTTGCCCGCCCGTCGAGGTTCGTCAGGGCGCGTCGACGCTGACCATCGGATCGAACGGCAACCAGTCGGCAATGGCGGTCAAGTACCAGGGTGAATTCACCCGCGAAGCACGCGACTGCGCGGTCGTCAGCGGCAATATCGTGATGCGGATCGGCGTGCAGGGGCGCGTCATACTTGGGCCCGCGGGGGGCCCCGGTCAGGTTGAGGTCCCGTTGCGAATTGCCGTCGTGCAGGAAACACCGGGCGGCGCTCGGCCGATCACGACCAAGTTCATCCGTATTCCGGTCACGGTCACGAGCAATGACAGTAATCCGGTCTTCACTCATGTCGAGGAAGGCATGACCTTCCCGGTACCGACGCCGACCTCTTCACTCGACGACTACATCGCCTATGTCGGCTTCGATCCGTTCACGGCGCAAGCGCAGGACAAACAAAAGGAAAAGCCGGCACCCCGCGCGCACCGCAGACCCAAACCCGCACCGTCGGCGAACGCGAACTGACGCCGTCGCCCAAAAATAAGTGCAGCGCAGGTTTCGTGCCGCTCAATTGAACTTCTTCTTCACGTCTTCGATGCCCCGGGCAAGCAAATCCTCGGCGACCTTGCCCTTGGCTGCGGCGCCGAGAATTTTCTCGGCGGCGGCGACGGCTGTATCGGCCGCTGCGGCGCGAACGTCGGCCAGCGCCTGCGCCTCGGCCTGGGCGATCTTGGCCTCCGCCATCTTGGTCCGACGTACGACGAAATCTTCCATCCGCGTTTTGGCCTCGGCAGCAATGCGCTCTGCCTCCCCCTTGGCGCTGGCGATAATGGCGGCGGCTTCGCCCTCCGCCTCGCGCCCCTTGCGTTGGAATTCGACCAGCACCGCTTGAGCTTCCTGGCGCAGCCGCACCGCTTCGTCGAGTTCGGACTTGATGCGCGCCTGCCGCGCATCAATGCCGTCAATCACCCGGCGATGTGCGCCCATGTAGATCAACAGACCGAGAAAGAGGACGAAGGCGATGGCGACCCAGGCTTCGGCTTCAGGCATGGCGGACCCTAATGCTTGCTGACGTCGCCCACCGCGGCGGTGACGTCCTGTGCATTCGGCGCAGTTCCGATCAGGCGCTCGACAATGGCCGCGGCGGTTTCCGTGGCGATGGCGTTGACGTTCAACATGGCGGCTGAGCGCGTGCCGGCGATCGACTGTTCGGCAGCCGCGAGTTTGTCGTGAAGCTGCGCCTCAAGCCGCTTGTTAGTGGCGTCGGCGTCGGCCGCTTGCTTTTCCCGCATCTCGGCGGCAATGGCCTGGGCGCGGCTGCGTGCGTCGGCGAGTGCCTTCTGGTAGTCGGCACTGGCCGCTTCCGACTGCTCCTTAAACCGATTGGCCGCGGCGAGATCGTCGGAGATGCGCTTACTGCGCTCGGCGAAGATTGAGCCGATACGCGGCAACGCGATCCGCGACATCAGCGCATACAGAAGCAGAAACGTCAGCACCAGCCACAGCAGCTGCGATGGAAAGTGCTCCGATTGGAACGGCGGAAACGCGTGGTTTTCCGCAGGCGCCTCAGTATGGGCGGTCGGCTCGGCCATCTAACGTCAGAGTCCGAACAGCAGCAGCAGCGCAATCAGCAGCGAAAAGATGCCCAGCGCTTCGGTGATGGCAAATCCGAAAATCAGATTGCCGAATTGACCTTGCGCCGCAGAGGGATTGCGCAGCGCCGCCGCCAGGTAATTGCCGAAGATGATGCCCACGCCGACGCCGGCACCGCCCATGCCGATACAGGCAATGCCCGCACCAATGTAATTTGCGGCAGTCGGATCCATAACAAACCTCCTTGTTTGAAGCCCCCTCCCTTCCCTCCCCCGCAAGCGGGGGAGGGAAGGGAGG
>JBAUGC010000741.1:0-4475 GCA_049679485.1 Xanthobacteraceae bacterium | reverse complement strand
ATGTGACACTGGACGTTGCGCGCGGACTCAATGCCAGCGTCGCTGACGCCGAGCGAATCAAGACGTTTTATGGCAGTGTCCTGGTTGGTGGATCGGACGAACGCGACATGATCACAGTGCCGCCCGTAAGTGCGGACGAGCGCGAACAGGCGCAATTCGTTCCACGATCGACACTCGTGGAAATCATCAAGCCACGCGTCGAGGAAATTCTGGAGATGGTGCGCGACCGGCTCGCGGCGACTTCGTTCGCCGCCGAAGCCCGCGGCCGCGTCATCCTCACCGGTGGTGCGAGCCAGATGACCGGGCTATCCGAACTCGCCGCACGCATTCTCGGCCGGCCCGTACGCATTGGCCGGCCGCTCGGCATCGCCGGGCTGCCGGACGCGGCCAGGGGTGCGGCTTTCGCCGCCGCGACCGGGCTCTTGGTGTATCCGCAGGCAGCGCATCTCGAATACTTCGAAACACGCGGTAGCAGGCGGTACCGAATGAATGGCACGGGCGGCTATTTCGCCCGGGTCGGACAATGGCTTCGCGAGAGCTTCTGATGGCCCCCAGACTCGAAGCCAGCAAGTTGCGAGTCATATCAACACGGCCGGTGGCGGATCGGTCGGGGCAGGGCGTCGCTGACGCCCGCGCATGAAAGAAGAGGCAACCATGACGATCAATCTGAAAATCCCCGACATCCGTGAGCTCAAGCCGCGTATCACCGTGTTCGGCGTCGGCGGCGCCGGCGGCAATGCCGTCAACAACATGATCAGCGCTGGCCTTCAGGGCGTTGATTTCGTCGTCGCCAATACCGACGCGCAGGCGCTCACCATGTCGAAAGCCGAGCGCATCGTTCAGATGGGCGCGCAGGTCACCGAGGGGCTTGGCGCCGGATCGCAGCCTGACGTCGGCCGCGCCGCCGCCGAAGAAGTGATGGACGAGATTCGGGATCATCTGTCCGGCGCACACATGGTGTTCGTCACCGCCGGCATGGGCGGCGGCACCGGTACCGGGGCCGCGCCGGTAGTCGCCAAAGTGGCGCAGGAAATGGGCATCCTCACCGTCGGCGTGATCACCAAGCCGTTCCACTTCGAAGGCCAGCGCCGCATGCGCACCGCTGAAGGCGGGATCACCGAACTGCACAAATGCGTCGACACGCTGCTCATTATCCCAAATCAGAATTTGTTCCGCGTGGCGAATGAAAAGACGACGTTTGCCGATGCTTTCGCCATGGCCGACCAGGTGCTCTATTCCGGCGTCGCATGCATCACCGACCTTATGGTCAAAGAGGGCCTCATCAATCTCGACTTTGCCGACGTGCGCGCGGTCATGCGCGAAATGGGCAAGGCGATGATGGGTACCGGCGAAGCCGAGGGCGACAAGCGCGCGTTGACCGCCGCGGAAGCGGCGATCTCCAACCCGCTGATCGATGACGCCTCGATGAAGGGAGCAAGAGGCCTCCTGATCTCCATCACCGGCGGCCGCGATCTCACGCTCTACGAAGTCGACGAAGCGGCGACACGCATCCGTGAGGAAGTCGACCAGGACGCCAATATCATCGTCGGCGCGACCTTCGACGAAAACCTCGACGGCATTATTCGCGTGTCGGTCGTCGCGACCGGAATCGATCAGGCGCTGGCGCAACGGCCGTCCGTGTCGGCGGCCGAAGCCCGTATCGCCGAAGTCGCGCAGCGTTTGCGCGCCGACAACGAGCGGCTGGCGGAACGGGTCGAACGCGAGCCGGCCAGAGCCGCAATGACGCCGCCTTCTCTGCCACCAGCGCCTGTCAGCGACTCTCTCGAATCGGCCAAGGCAGCCGTTGCCGCCGCCATTCTCCCGCAGGGAACCGGCCTGGATGTGACGATCCGTCCGCTCGGGCCAAAGCCTTCGCTGTTTATCGATCCGGCCTCCAGCACACCTGAACCGGACGAACCCGAAGCGTTCATCCCGCCGGCACCGGAACGGGCGCCGTCGCGCGCGATGCGGATGCCGCGGATCGACGAACTTCCGGTGCCCGCGCAGAACGAGATTCGCGCGCGGCGCGGAGAACTGCCGCCGGAGCAACACCCGGAGAAGCGGCGGATGTCGCTGTTGCAACGCTTGGCCGCCGTAGGCCTCGGTCGCCACGAGGAGGAAGAGCAGGCGCCACCCCTGCCCGTGCGCAGATCGCCGGGTGCTCCGCAACCGGGTGCCGAGCGGTTTCCCGGGCGACCGTCGCCGCGGCCTGATTCGCGACAAGAGCCGGTGTCGGAATACGCTAAGCGCTCATCGCCGCAGGGGTTGGACCAGCACGGGCGGCAGGCCTCTGTGCATAACCGGGCCGAAGAGGACCAGCTCGACATTCCGGCCTTCTTGCGCCGGCAGGCAAATTAACCGGTTGTTCGGCACACTCAGGAGCGGCGAGCGAACCCGCTATGGCGCTCGCTGCCGCACTGGTAGCAGTTAGTTAAGTTATTGAATATTAAAATTTATCCGCTGGAAGTCGGGCCATTTGCCCGATCGAGATACGCCGCCACGGTGAAAGCCGCAGCAGTGGCGTTCGTGCATGTGGCGGCTTTGGGCACGAAATGGGGCCGGACCAAGGTAACACTCGGTAAGAATCCGTGTATTGGCCCGAAACGGTGTTCGCCGGTATGTTCTTGTTCGGACGAGGGGAGCGGTATTGGGGCATGGCTTTGGGGGCAGCGATATCGCTGACATTGTTTGCGGCTTGTGAACCTTGCCGTTTTTCCGATTGGCTTGGTCTAGATGGTTTACGCGGTCCAGGCCCTAGCTCTGGGACGAGGGCATGACGAGGGGCATGCAATCCGGCAGGCAGACGACCCTGCGCGAGCAGGTGGCCGTTTCCGGGATTGGCATCCATTCGGGTTCGCCCGTAACCGTCACACTTCATCCGGCCGAAGCCGATACCGGTGTCGTGTTTTGGCGCACGGGCATTGATGGTCAAAAAGATCGCGAACTTATTGCAAACTTCCGTTCGGTGACCGCGACGGAATTTGCCACCGTGCTTGGCGATCGCAGCGGCCCGGCCGTATCGACCACCGAACACGTGCTTGCCGCGCTCTGTGGCCTCGGCGTCGATAATGTCGTGGTCGAAGTCGATGGGCCCGAAGTACCGATTATGGACGGCAGCGCGGCGCCGTTCGTGGAAGCAATCGATCAGGCTGGCATCGTGAAACTGCCAGACCCGCGCCGCTGCATCAAAGTGCTGAAGCCGGTACGGGTCAACGCCGATGGCTGCTGCGGCGAACTGCGGCCGCATCATTATGGACTAAGAGTCGAAACCGAAATCGACTTCGATCATCCGCTGATCGGACGTCAGAGTTTCGCCGTTGACGTGGCGCCGAACGTCTTCCGCCGCGAGCTGGCGCGAGCGCGAACCTTCGGTTTCATGCGTGACGTGACCAAGCTGTGGAGTGCCGGTTACGCGCTCGGCGCCTCGTTCGAGAACACCGTAGTGATCGCGGAAAACCGCATCCTCAATTCCGAGGGTACGCGCTTTCCTGATGAATTCGTTCGTCACAAGGCGGTGGATGCGATCGGCGATCTGGCGCTCGCTGGCGCGCCGCTGATCGGCGCCTATCGGTCGGTGCGCGGCGGCCACAAGCTTAACCATGCCGTGGTCTCGGCATTGATGGCCGATGCAAGCGCGTGGACCTATTGCGAGCTCGAAGAGCCGGCGCGTCGCCCTCGCGGTCACGCCGATGTCGCAGGCTTTGCACTCCCGGCCTACGCCCCCGATATTTCCTGATCCACCCTGCTTGATTTATTTGGCTTTTCGGCCTTAATCCGGGCCGATTGTTTGACTATTCGGGCGGCTTCGCCGATCGTTCCACGCTGTGCGCTTGGAGGGCGCGGCCGGAAATTCAAGAATTCGGCGGGCGGGATTTTCATTACCTCATGATGCCGCGGTTACAGCGATCGCAGGGGTCCGGTCACAGGCTGCGTGCCTTGGCCGCGGTGGTGGCTCTCGTGCTGTTGGCTGCGCCAAGCATGGGCTGCAGCGGGCTCGATATCTTCAAGAAGGAAGAGGACATCGTCCCGGAGGATCCGGCGGACAAGCTTTATAACGAGGGCCTCTTCCTCCTAAACAACAAGGAGCAGTACGAAGACGCGGCGAAGAAATTCGACCAGGTCGATCGCCAAAATCCTTATTCCGATTGGGCGCGCAAGGCATTGTTGATGTCGGCCTACGCCTATTATCAGGGCGGCAAATACGATGACTGCATCAATGCCGCCAAGCGCTACGTAACGCTGCATCCAGGCAGCTCGGACGCCGCCTACGCGCAATATCTGATCGGCGCGTCGTATTACGATCAGATTCTCGACGTCATGCACGATCAGGCGCGCGCGGATAAAGCCATCAGCGCGCTTGAAGTAGTGGTGCGCAAATATCCGGACACGGAATACGCCGTCAACGCCAAGAAGAAGATCAATCTGGCGCGTGACCAGCTCGCCGGCAAGGAAATGGATATCGGCCGCTTCTACAT
>JBAUGC010000740.1:0-1716 GCA_049679485.1 Xanthobacteraceae bacterium | reverse complement strand
CGCGATCGATGTCTGGACGCTTTACGCTGCCTCGATCGTGACCGGCTTCGGCATCGCCATCATGCAGCCGGCGATGCCGACTCTGACACGCAATTGGCTGCCGGGCCGCGTGGGGCTCGGCACCGTCGCGTACTCGAACGGCATGGTGGTCGGCGCGCTATTGCCGCCGGTGCTGACGCTGCCGCTGATCCTGCCCTGGATCGAAGGCTCGTGGCGGCTCGATTTTGTGGTGTGGGCGGCGCCGGCCATTGTCATGGCTTTGGTCTTTGCTCTATTGAGCCCGAAGGACCAACAAAGCGATGACCGGCCAACTGGCGCTAGCATTAGCACGCTCGGCAGACTGTGGTGGCCGGACTGGAAAAATCCGCTGATCTGGCTCCTTGGCCTCACCTTCGGCAGCAACAACAGTCCGTTCTTCGGAGCCAATGCGTTCCTTGGCGATTACCTGGCGGCGCAAGGCAATACCGGCGTACTCGCCCTCGCGCTCGGTTCGCTCAACGGAGCGCAAATCCTCGCCCTCGTTGTCCTTGTTCTGCTGGCCGATCGCATGCAGCGGCGGGCATGGCCGTTCTTGCTGTTCGGTCCGCTCATGCTGGCGGGTTTCCTGGGCCTGATTTTCTTTTCATCTCCCGTAGCGATCGTCGTCAGCACCGGACTGATCGGCATCAGCACCGCGCTGACGATGACTCCGACGTTGGCACTGCCGGCGCTGCTTGTCGCACCGCGTGACGTGCCGCGCACGGCCGCCGGCATGTTCACCATCAGCTACACCTGCGCGATTATCATTCCGACCATCTGCGGCGCGCTGTGGGACCTTACCGACAAACCGTGGACCGCCTTTGCGCCGTTGGCGCTCTGCTCGGTCGGACTCACGATCATCGGCGCCATCACCGCGCGCTATCGTCCACCGGCTGAGAGACCGGCAGAGCAAGCGGCGGTGGCGCGATGACCAAACAACCGGCGAAGTCCCTGCCAAAGGCGGGATCGAAGCGGCGCATGCTGCCGACCGACCGCTTTGCCTACTCGCCCATTGCCGACCGGCCGCCGCTTAACCTGCCGGACGGCGCCCGCATGGTGGTGTGGGTCGTCATCAATATCGAGGAATGGAACTTCACCCAGCCGATGCCGCGCACCGTGCTGACGCCTCCCGCGGGCGGCTCGCCGATGCCCGACGTGCCGAATTGGGCCTGGCACGAATACGGCAATCGCGTCGGTTTCTGGCGGTTCGTCGAATTGTTCGATGAGTTTTCGATTCCGGCGGTACTGGCTATCAACGGCTCGGCGATCGCCGCTTATCCGCCGATCGTGCGCGCGGCCGTCGAGCGCAACTGGGAATTCATGGGCCACGGCTTCACCCAGCGCAACATGCAGAAGGTCAAGAACGAGCGTGCCGACATCCGCCAAGTCCGCGACGCGATCGCAAAGGCCACGGGGAAGCCGCCGCGCGGCTGGCTCGGTCCCGGCCTCACCGAAACCTGGCAGACGCCCGATCTTCTCGCCGAGGAAGGCTACGACTACGTCGCCGATTGGGTGCTCGACGATCAGCCGGTCTGGCTCAAGACGCGCGGCAAGCCGATTCTCAACGTGCCGTATACCCAGGAATGCAACGACGTCGACATGATGCTCATCCAGCATCATTCGGCGTCGGAATATCGCGATCGCGCACTCGACCAGTTCGAGCAGATCTATGCGGACTCGGCCCGCTCGGCCCGCGTC
>JBAUGC010000739.1:0-12829 GCA_049679485.1 Xanthobacteraceae bacterium | reverse complement strand
GGGCTTGAGTTTTCGTCGCCAACATCCCCTTGGTCCCTACTTTCTTGTTTTCTATTGTGCTCCACTCAAGCTCGCCGTCGAAGTGGATGGCGGACAACACAATGAACAGCATCGGCAGGCGCGAGATGACGGGCGGTCCCGCTGGCTTAGGGGCAAAGGCGTTACGGTGCTCCGGTCCTGGAACAATGACGTACTCGGAAGCATCGAGGGCGTTTGGGACGAGATTGCACGCACGGCCGCTAGTTTGAGCGAGCGGCCTGCGACCCCCACCCTAACCCTCCCCCTTTCAGGGGGAGGGGATGACACTGGCGAGGTCGACCGATGAGCGTGCGCCGCCTCGCCGAAAAGCAGCCGCCGAGCTTTGCTTTCACGCCCGACAATCTCGCATGGGCGAAGGCGCAGATGGCGAAATATCCGCCGGGCCGCCAGCAATCCGCAGTGATTCCGGTTCTGTGGCGGGCGCAGGAGCAGTCCGACGGCTGGCTGCCGCAGAAGGCGATCGAAGCGGTCTCGGAGCTGCTTGGCATGGCGAAAATTCGCGTGCTCGAAGTGGCGACCTTCTACACGATGTTCAACTTGAGCCCGGTCGGTCGCTTCCATGTGCAGTTCTGCGGTACGACGCCGTGCCTGCTGCGTGGCGCCGACGAGCTGAAAAAAGTCCTGCATCGCACGATCGGTCATGAGAACGAAGTCACGGCCGACGGCACGTTCTCGTGGGTTGAAGTCGAGTGCCTGGGCGCGTGTGTCAATGCGCCCATGGTGCAGATCAACGCCGATTACTACGAAGACCTGACCCCGGAAACGCTCACGCGCATTCTCAAAGATTTGGCCGCCGGAAAGACGCCGAAGCCCGGTCCGCAGGTCGACCGGCAGAATTCAGCGCCGATCGGCGGTGCTAATACCTTAATTGACCCGTCGATCTATAAGGTAACGACACCACCATCTGAGGCTGCCGCGGCGGCTACCATTCACGAACCACCGATGCCGAAACCGCCCAGCGCCAGCTCGACGGACCCAGGACACGGCTAACGACGCGGACAGCGATAAGATGCTCGCCGACAAGGATCGCATTTTCAAAAATCTCTACGGCCATCACGGTTGGGGCCTTGATGGCGCCCGTGCGCGCGGCGGCTGGGACGGCACCAAGGCGATCCTGGAAAAGGGCCGCGACGTCATCGTCAATGAAATGAAAGCGTCCGGCCAGCGCGGTCGCGGCGGCGCGGGCTTCCCGACCGGACTGAAGTGGTCGTTCATGCCCAAGCAGTCGGACGGGCGACCAAGCTATCTCGTGGTCAATGCCGACGAGTCCGAGCCCGGCACCTGCAAAGACCGCGAGGTCATGCGTCACGATCCGCATCTTCTGATCGAGGGCTGTCTGATCGCCGGCTGCGCCATGGGCGTGCACCATTGCTACATCTACATCCGCGGCGAATTCATCCGTGAGCGCGAGCGGCTGGAGGGGGCGGTCGCGCAGGCCTACGACGCCAAGCTCATCGGCAAGAACAACATTCACGGCTACGACTTCGACATCGTCGTGCATCACGGCGCCGGCGCCTACATCTGCGGCGAAGAGACGGCGCTCCTCGAAAGCCTGGAAGGCAAGAAGGGACAGCCGCGGCTCAAGCCTCCGTTCCCCGCTAATATGGGGCTCTACGGCTGCCCGACGACCGTGAACAATGTCGAGACCATCGCGCAAGTACCCGACATCATGCGGCGCGGCGCCGCCTGGTTCGCCGGCATCGGCCGGGCGAACAACACCGGCACCAAGCTTTATTGCATTTCCGGCCACGTCGAGCAGCCGTGCAATGTCGAAGAGGCGATGGGAATTCCGCTGCGCGAACTGATCGACAAGCATGCCGGCGGTGTGCGCGGCGGCTGGAGTAATCTGCTCGCTGTCATCCCCGGCGGGTCGTCGATGCCGCTGGTGCCGGCGGGACCGGATCAGGCCGATACGCTGCTGATGGATTTCGACGGCTGCCGCGACAAGAAAACATCGCTTGGCACGGCTGCTGTCATCGTCATGGACAAGTCGGCCGATATCGTGCGCGCCATGGCGCGCATCTCCTATTTCTATAAGCACGAAAGTTGCGGGCAGTGCACGCCTTGCCGCGAAGGCATGGGCTGGATGTGGCGGGTGCTGTCCCGCATGGCCGAAGGCCGCGCGCAGAAGCGCGAGATCGACATGCTCTGGCAGGTCACGACCCAGATCGAGGGCCACACCATCTGCGCCTTTGGCGACGGCGCCGCGTGGCCGGTGCAGGGCCTGCTGCGGCATTTCCGGCCGGAGATCGAGCGGCGTATTGACGAATACACGGCCAATCCCGACACCGAAGGTGTATTCGATCCGCCGGCGGTTACCGAGGCGGCTGAGTAGGGAACGTGCGATGAGTGAAGGCCGACATCTCGCACAGCTCAACATCGGGCGGTTCCGCTACCCGACCGACGATCCGCGCATGGCGGATTTCATGAACAATCTCGATCTGGTGAATGCGCTCGCCGAACGGAGCAAAGGCTTCGTCTGGCGACTGAAGGACGAGACCAACAACGCTACCAATATCCGGCCGTTCGACGATCCGAACATGGCGGTCAACCTGTCGGTCTGGGAAAGCGTCGAGGCGCTGGAGCGCTTTGTCTGGCAGACTGTCCACAAGCGTTTCTACGGCCGGCGGCCGGAATGGTTCGACAAAATGGACGGACCGCATTTCGTGATGTGGTGGATTCCTGTCGGGCACGAGCCGACGATGACCGAAGCAAAGGAACGGCTTGCGCATCTCGCCGCGAACGGTCCCTCCGAGCAGGCATTCGGTTGGGAAAGCGTGCCGGCCGCGCAATTGTGGAAGACGGCGCAATGCGCCGCGCCGAACGGACAGGTGGCATGACCAAGCTCATCGTCGACGGCAAAGAGATCGACGTCCCGCCGGAGTACACACTCCTGCAGGCGTGCGAGGCCGCGGGCGCCGAAATTCCGCGCTTCTGTTTCCAGGAGCGGCTGTCGATCGCCGGCAATTGCCGGATGTGTCTGATTGAGGTTGCCGGCGTGCCGAAGCCGCAGGCCTCTTGTGCCATGGCCGTGAAGGATTTGCAGCCGAACAAGGACGGTTCGCCGAAGGTGCTCTCGACCCGCTCGCCGATGGTGCGCAAGGCGCGCGAAGGCGTGATGGAATTTTTGCTGATCAATCATCCGCTCGATTGCCCGATCTGCGACCAGGGCGGCGAATGCGACCTGCAGGACCAGGCGATGGCCTACGGCGTCGATCAGAGCCGCTTCCGCGAGAACAAGCGCGCCGTGGAGGACAAATATCTCGGCGCTCTGGTCAAGACCTCGATGAACCGCTGCATCCAGTGCACGCGGTGCATCCGTTTTGCCACGGAAGTCGCCGGCGTCCCCGAGCTCGGCGCCATCGGCCGCGGCGAGGATATGGAAATCACGACCTATCTCGAAGAAGCGATGACGTCCGAATTGCAGGGCAACGTCGTCGATCTTTGCCCAGTCGGTGCGCTCACCTCAAAGCCTTATGCATTCGCGGCGCGACCGTGGGAGCTCAACAAGACCGAGTCGATCGACGTGATGGACGGGATCGGCTCCGCGATCCGCATCGATACACGCGGACGCGAAGTGATGCGCATCCTGCCGCGGACCAACGACGACGTGAACGAGGAGTGGATTTCCGACAAGACCCGGCACGTGGTCGATGGCCTGCGAGCCCAACGGCTGGATCAGCCTTACATCCGCGAGAACGGACGGCTGCGCTCGGCCACCTGGAGCGAAGCCTTCGGCGCGATTGCCCAAAAGCTCGCGACCGCGAACATGAAGCGCACCGGGGCACTGGTCGGCGATCTTGCGGCAGTCGAGGAAGTCTTCGCACTGAAGGATCTGATGACGCGGCTCGGCGTTACCAATCGCGACTGCCGGCAGGACGGCTCGGCCATCGATCCGAAATGGGGCCGCGCCGGTTATTTGTTCAACGCTACCATCGCCGGGATCGATAGGGCCGACGCGCTGCTCATCGTCGGCGCCAATCCGCGGCGCGAGGCGGCGGTGCTCAACGCGCGTATTCGCAAGCGCTGGCGCAATGCCAAAAGCTTTCCCGTCGGTGTTATTGGCGAAAAGGTGGCGCTCACTTATCCGTACGATTATCTCGGTGCCGGACCGGAAACGCTCGCCGCCATCACGCGGCACAGCTTTGCCGACGTACTGCGCAAGGCTGAGCGCCTGCTGGTCCTCGTCGGAGCCGATGCCTTGGCGCGGCCCGACGGCGCAAGCGTGGCGGCACTCGCGGCGCGGGCGGCGATAGATCTTGGCGCCGTCAAGGACGGCTGGAACGGCTTCAGCGTGCTCCATCACGTGGCTTCGCGCGTTGGCGCGCTCGATCTTGGCTTCGTACCGGGCGAGGGTGGTTTGTCCGCGCCGCAAATGGCCGCCGCCGGCGCGCTCGATGTCCTGTTCCTCCTCGGCGTTGACGAGATCGACATCGCGCCCGGTGCGTTCGTGATCTATATCGGCACCCACGGCGATCGCGGCGCCGCGCGCGCCGACGTGGTGCTGCCGGGCGCGGCCTATCCGGAGAAATCGGCGACTTATGTGAATACCGAAGGCCGGGTGCAGATGGCGACGCGCGCCTCGTTCCCGCCGGGTGACGCGCGCGAGGATTGGGCGATCCTGCGCGCACTGTCGGACGTGCTCGGCAAACGATTGCCCTATGACTCGCTGGCAGCCCTTCGCCGGGGGCTGTACAAGGCCTATCCGCATCTCACGCGTATCGGCCAGATCGCGCCGGGTGATGCCGCCGACGTGCAAAAGCTCGCTACGCTCGGCGGCTCGGCGGACAAGGCGCCGTTCCGGTCGAACATTGAGGACTTCTACTTCACCAACCCGATCGCGCGCTGCTCGGCGGTGATGGCGGAATGCTCGGCGATCGCGCATGGGCGCGCGACCATGACGGCAGCGGAATAGGGACCAAACCGATGGAAGCGTTCTGGTCCGACTACATCTGGCCCTTGGTGATCATGGTCGCCGAGAGCGTGCTGCTGCTGGTGATCCTGCTCGTCGCCATTGCCTACGTGCTCTATGCCGACAGAAAAATCTGGGCCGCGGTCCAGCTCAGGCGCGGCCCTAACGTGGTCGGCCCGTGGGGCCTGTTTCAGTCTTTCGCCGATTTGTTGAAATTCGTACTCAAGGAGCCGGTTATTCCCGCCGGCGCCAACAAGGGGGTCTTCCTGCTGGCGCCGCTCGTGACCTGTACGCTGGCGCTTGCCGCCTGGGCGGTAATTCCTATGGGAGCCGGCATCGTCATCGCCAACATTAATGTCGGCATACTTTATATCTTCGCCATCTCTTCGTTGATGGTCTACGGCGTGATCATGGCCGGCTGGTCGTCGAACTCGAAATATCCATTCCTGGCGGCGCTGCGCTCGGCGGCGCAGATGGTGTCGTACGAAGTCTCGATCGGGTTTGTGTTTATCACCGTGCTGCTCTGTGTCGGCTCGCTCAACCTGTCGGCCATCGTCGAGGCGCAGCGCGATCATGGTGTGGCAACGCTGATTGGCCTGCCGTGGCTGACAATTCTGAATTGGTACTGGCTGCCGCTCCTGCCGGTGTTCGTGATCTTCTTCGTCTCCGCGCTCGCCGAGACCAACCGTCCGCCGTTCGATCTGGTCGAGGCGGAATCCGAGCTGGTCGCCGGTTACATGGTCGAATATGGCTCGACCCCGTACATGATGTTCATGCTCGGCGAATACGTTGCCATCGCCACCATGTGCGCCATGGCGACGATCCTGTTCCTCGGCGGCTGGCTGCCGCCGTTCCCAGTCGCGCCGTTCACGTGGATACCGGGGCTCGTCTGGTTCGTGCTCAAGGCGAGCTTCATGTTCTTCATGTTCGCCATGGTGAAGGCGTTTGTGCCGCGCTATCGCTACGACCAGCTGATGCGGCTCGGCTGGAAAGTGTTCCTGCCGATCTCGCTCGCCATGGTCGTTATCGTTGCCGGCGTCCTCGAAGTCATCAGAGGCTGATATGAGCTTGGATCAGGGCGCCCGTTCGATTTTCCTGAAAGAGTTCGTGGGGGCGTTCTTTCTGTCGATGCGCTACTTCTTCAAACCCAAGGCGACGCTCAACTATCCGTTCGAGAAAGGCTCGCTGTCGCCGCGGTTTCGCGGCGAGCATGCGCTGCGGCGTTACCCGAACGGCGAGGAGCGCTGTATCGCCTGCAAATTATGCGAGGCGATCTGTCCGGCACAGGCGATCACCATCGAGGCCGGCCCGCGAAGAAACGACGGCACCCGCCGCACCACCCGCTACGACATCGACATGGTCAAATGCATCTACTGCGGACTGTGCCAGGAAGCTTGCCCGGTTGACGCTATCGTCGAAGGCCCGAACTTCGAATACGCGACCGAGACGCGCGAGGAGCTGTACTACGACAAGGACCGACTCCTGGCGAACGGTGACCGCTGGGAGCGCGAGCTCGCCAAGGCCATCGAACTCGACGCGCCGTATCGCTGAGACGCTGCGCCAATGATTCTCCAAGCGATCTTTTTCTATGTCTTTGCCGGCGTGTGCATTGCTTCGGCGATCATGGTCATCGCCGCGCGCAATCCCGTGCACTCGGTGCTGTTCCTGATCCTCGCTTTCGTCAACGCGGCCGGCCTGTTCGTCCTGCTGGGGGCCGAATTCCTCGCCATGATCCTGATCGTGGTCTATGTCGGCGCCGTCGCGGTGCTGTTCCTGTTCGTGGTGATGATGCTCGACGTCGATTTTGCCGAGCTTCGCCACGGCGTGCTCAACTACCTTCCGGTCGGCGCCACGGTCGGGCTGATTTTGCTGGTTGAGCTTGTGTTCGGCGTGATCGGCTGGGTGATTGCGCCGGGATTGACCAAAAAGATCACGGCGCCGATCGCCAACGACATCAGCAACACCCAGGCGCTCGGCCTCGTGCTCTACACCCGTTACGTCTACTTCTTCGAGGCCGCCGGAGTGATCCTTCTCGTTGCGATGATCGGTGCCATTGTGCTCACGCTGCAGCACAAGCCGGACGCAAAGCGGCAGAGCATCGCCCAGCAAGTGGCACGCCGGCGTTCGACTGCCATCGAGGTCGTGAAGGTGCAATCGGGACAGGGGCTGCCATGATCATCGGGCTGGGGCACTATCTCTCGGTCGCGGCGATCCTGTTTACCCTCGGGATCTTCGGCATCTTCCTCAACCGCAAGAACGTCATCATCATTCTGATGTCGATCGAGCTGATATTGCTCGCCGTCAACGTCAACCTGGTCGCGTTCTCGGCCTTTCTCGGCGACATTGTCGGCCAGGTCTATGCGCTGATTGTGCTCACGGTGGCGGCGGCGGAAGCGGCGATCGGACTTGCGATCCTGGTCGCCTATTACCGCAACCGCGGCTCGATCGCGGTTGAAGACGTTAATCTGATGAAGGGCTAGCGCATGATCCCGAAAAGTGGCCGCCGGTTTTCGGAAAAGATCATGCGCCAACCAAAAATGCTAAGCGGTCGCATGACTCAATTGAGACCGGGCAGAGTCTAACATGTACGAAGCGATCGTCCTTCTGCCGCTGATCGGCTCTATCGTTGCAGGCGCCATTGCGCTCATGGGCGCGCGCAACCGCCATCCGGGCGAAGACCCGCCGCCTCCGCACGACGATCATGCCGCTCCGCTGGTGCCAGGGCATCATCCCCGCGGTGCGCCGATACCCGAGGCTGCGCACGCTGAAATCGCCCATTCGAGCGAAGAGGAGCACGGTGCCGCGGAGCCTGCGGCCGGTTCGCAGGCTGCGGAGCTCATCACCACCACGCTGCTGGGCATTTCGTGGCTATTGTCCTGCTTCGCCTTCGTCGATGTCGGCTTGCGCGGGCACGATGCACACGTCGAGATTTTCAATTTCATTACCTCGGGCGATCTGAAGGTCGATTGGGTGCTGCGCATCGACCCGCTGACCGCGGTGATGCTGATCGTGGTGACCACCGTTTCCGGCCTCGTGCATCTGTATTCGATCGGTTACATGTCCGACGATCCCTACCGGCCGCGGTTTTTCTCCTATCTGTCGTTCTTCACCTTCGCCATGCTGATGCTGGTGACTGCGGACAATCTTGTCCAATTGTTCTTCGGCTGGGAAGGCGTCGGGCTTGCGAGTTATCTCCTGATCGGCTTCTGGTTCCACCAGCCTGAGGCCAATGCGGCGGCGATCAAGGCGTTCATCGTCAACCGGGTCGGCGATTTCGGCTTCGCCCTCGGTATTTTCGCCGTGTTCCTGCTGACCGGGTCGCTCACCTTCGAAACGGTCTTCGCCCAGGCGCCTGATCTCGTCGGCAAGAGCTTCCACTATCTAAGCTTCAACGTCGACGCGCTGACCTTGATCTGCCTGCTGCTATTCATGGGCGCGATGGGCAAGTCGGCGCAGTTCCTGCTGCACACCTGGCTTCCCGACGCCATGGAAGGCCCGACGCCGGTTTCGGCATTGATCCACGCCGCGACAATGGTCACCGCCGGCGTGTTCATGGTGGCGCGTCTCTCGCCGCTGTTCGAGCTCGCGCCCAACGCCAAGACATTCGTGATTTTCATCGGCGCGACGACCGCGATCTTCGCCGCCACCATCGGGCTGGTGCAGAACGACATCAAGCGCATCGTCGCCTACTCGACCTGCTCGCAGCTTGGCTACATGTTCGTTGCTATGGGGTCGGGTGCGTACTCGATTGGCATGTTCCACCTGTTCACCCATGCCTTCTTCAAGGCGCTTTTGTTCCTCGGCTGCGGCTCGGTGATCCTCGCCATGCACCACGAGCAGGACATCCGCAAAATGGGCGGCTTGTGGCGGAAAATTCCGTTCACCTACGCGACGATGGTGATCGGCACGCTGGCGCTGACCGGCTTCCCGTTCACCGCCGGCTTTTTCTCCAAGGACGCCATCATTGAGGCCGACGACGTCGTGTCGGGCGCGGTCGCGAGCTACGGCTTCATCATGACCGTCGGCGCCGCGGCGCTTACCTCGTTCTATTCCTGGCGGCTCATCTTCAAGACCTTCCACGGCGAGCCGCACGATCATCACCATTACGAGAGTGCCCGTGAAAGCCCGTTGGTGATGCTCATTCCGCTCGCTGTTCTGGCATTTGGCTCGATCGCCGCGGGTTGGCCGTTCCTGCATATCTTCGAAGGCCACGGCGCCGAGGAATTCTTCCGCGATTCGCTAAAGATCGGACCGGCGAACCACGTGCTGGAGGCCATGGAGCACCTTCCGCTCACCGTGACGCTGGCGCCCACGGTGATGATGGTCGGCGGCTTCCTGGTGGCGTGGCAATTCTATATCCGCCGGCCGGATATCCCGGCCGCGCTCGCGCGGGACCAAGCCGTGCTCTATCGCTTCCTGCTTAACGCCTGGTACTTCGACCGGATCTACGATGTCATTTTCGTCCGTCCGGCGATGTGGATCGGCCGCCTATTCTGGAAGGGCGGCGATGGGTTTGTCATCGACGGGTTCGGGCCCGACGGCGTTTCCGCGTGGGTGCTCGATGTCACCCGTAACGTCGTGCGGCTGCAGACCGGCTATCTCTACCACTACGCTTTCGCCATGCTGATCGGGGTCGCTGCCTTCGTCACCTGGTTCATGTTTGCCGGGGGGCTGCACCCATGACGAGTTGGCCGATCCTGTCCGTCGTCACTTTCCTGCCGATCGTCGGTGCGGTGTTCATCGCCTTTCTGCGCGATGACGAAGCGGGCGCGAGCAACGCCCGCTGGGTCGCGCTTTGGACGACGCTGATCACGTTTGCGATTTCGCTCATTTTGGTCTGGCGTTTCGATCTGGCTTCCGCCGATTTCCAGTTCCTGGAAAAGCGGCCGTGGCTCGGCGGCACCATCACCTATTCCATGGGTGTCGACGGCATTTCGCTGCCGTTCGTCATCCTCACCACCGCGTTGATGCCGATCGCGATTTTGGCGAGCTGGACCTCGATCCAGAACCGGGTGCGCGAATACATGATCGCGTTTCTGGTGCTGCAGACGCTGATGGTCGGCGCGTTTTGCGCGCTCGATCTGGTGCTGTTCTATCTCTTCTTCGAGGGCGGCCTCATTCCAATGTTCCTCATTATTGGCGTCTGGGGCGGCCCGCGGCGCGTCTATGCGAGCTTCAAGTTCTTTCTCTACACATTTCTCGGCTCCGTGTTCATGTTGCTCGCCATCATGGCGCTCTACTGGAGTGCTGGCACGACCGACATACCCACGCTGCTCCACCACGCATTTCCGCGCTCTTTGCAAACCTGGGCCTTCCTGGCATTTCTGGCCTCGTTCGCGGTCAAGTTGCCGATGTGGCCGGTTCATACGTGGCTTCCAGATGCGCATGTGGAGGCGCCGACCGCCGGCTCGGTGATCCTCGCCGCAATCTTGTTGAAGTTGGGCGGCTACGGTTTCCTGCGCTTCTCGCTGCCGATGTTCCCGCAGGCATCGCTCGAGCTTGCGCCGCTGATTTACGCGCTGTCGGTCGTTGCCATTATCTACACCTCGCTCGTCGCTCTGGTGCAGGAGGATGTGAAAAAGCTCATCGCCTATTCCTCGGTGGCGCATATGGGCTTTGTCACCATGGGCCTGTTCGCGATGACGGCGCAGGGTGTTGCCGGCGGGATTTTCCAGATGATCTCGCATGGCATCGTCTCTGCCGCCTTATTCCTTTGCGTCGGCGTCATCTACGATCGCATGCACACCCGTGAAATCGCCGCCTATGGCGGTCTGGTCTACCGCATGCCGGTCTATGCCTTCGCGTTCATGGTGTTCACACTGGCCAATGTCGGGCTGCCCGGCACTTCGGGTTTTGTTGGTGAATTCCTGACGCTGCTCGGCACCTTCCGGGTCAACAACTGGGTCGCGACGCTGGCGATGCTCGGCACCATCCTCTCGGCCGCTTACGCGCTGTGGCTCTATCGCAAGGTGATTTTCGGCAAGCTGACCAAGCCGAGCCTGTTCCACATCAAGGATATCGGCTGGCGCGAAATGGTCGTGCTGGCACCGCTGGTGATCCTGACCATTGTGTTCGGGATTTATCCAAAGCCGGTGCTCGATATGTCGGCCACGTCGGTGACGCAGCTCATCGATAATTTCCAGCATGCCGTCAGCAGCGTGCAGTCGGCTGACCTGGCGAGGTAGGCGATGAACACGGCTCCGACCATCACCAGCCTCGTTCCGCTATTGCCGGAAATCGTGCTCGGGCTCGGCGCCATGGCGCTGTTGATGCTCGGCGTCTTTCGCGCCGAGCGCAGCGTGGTGTTGATTGATTCCGCTTCGATCGTTCTGCTCGTCGCCGCCGGGGTGATCGTGCTGCTGCTGCCCGAGGGCAGGCTGGTGACGTTCGACGGCAGCTTCGTTGTCGACGGCTTTGCCCGGTTCCTGAAAATCCTCGCCATCCTCGGCTCGGCGGCTGCCATCCTGATGTCGATCGACTATGTGCAACGGCAAAAGCAGGAGCGGTTCGAGTATTCCGTGCTGATCGTGCTGTCGACGCTCGGCATGCTGATGCTGATCTCGGCGAACGATCTGATCGCGCTCTACCTCGGCCTCGAATTGATGAGCCTGCCGCTCTATGTGGTCGCCGCGAGCCACCGCACTTCACTGCGCTCGACCGAAGCGGGGCTGAAATATTTCGTCCTTGGCGCGTTGTCGTCGGGAATGCTGCTCTATGGCGCGTCACTGGTGTATGGCTTCACCGGCACGGTGAGCTTTGCCGGCATTGCTTCGTCGGCCGCGGACGCCGGCACCGGGCTGATCTTTGGGCTCGTGTTTCTGTTTGCCGGGTTCTGCTTCAAGGTATCCGCGGTGCCGTTTCATATGTGGACGCCTGACGTCTACGAGGGCGCGCCGACGCCTATCACGGCGTTCTTCGCCGCCGCGCCGAAGGTCGCCGGCATCGCCATGTTCGTGCGCGTCGCGGTCGCGGCCTTTCCCGGCATCACCGGGCAATGGCAGGAGATCGTCGCCTTCGTTTCCATCGCCTCGATGCTGCTCGGCTCGTTCGCCGCCATCGGTCAGCGCAACATCAAACGGCTGATGGCCTATTCGTCGATCGGCCACATGGGCTTTGCGCTCATCGGGCTCGCCGCCGGGACTTCGGAAGGCGTGCAGGGCGTGCTGGTCTACATGGCCATTTATTTGACCATGACGCTCGGCGTGTTTGCCGTGATCCTGTCGATGCGACGCGATCGGGGAATGGTGGAATCGATCGACCAGCTTGCCGGGCTCGCACGCACCAGCCCGGCGATGGCGTTCTTTTTGGCAATGCTCTTATTCTCGATGGCCGGCGTGCCGCCGCTCGCGGGGTTCTTCGCCAAGTTCTACGTCTTTCTCGCGGCCATCAAAGCCGGCCTCTACGTGCTCGCCGTCATCGGCGTGCTGGCGAGTGTCGTCGGCGCCTACTACTATCTGGCGATCGTGAAGATCATGTATTTCGACGAGCCGGCCGAAGGCTTCGCCGGTATGCCATATGAGCTCAGGGTGGTGCTCGCGGTTTGCGGCCTGTTCAATATTTTATTTTTCCTCTATCCGGGACCGCTGGTCGGCGTCGCCAGCGCGGCCGCCCATTCGCTGTTCTGATGCAGCTTCATTCCGCGGCGGCCGCGGCGGGTTATCGCCTTCTCGATCACGACACGGTGGTGTCGACCAATGCCGAAGCGCTGGCGCTGGCGCGCCGCGGCGAGCGTGGACCGCTGTGGATCACGGCGCGGCAGCAAACCGCGGGCCGCGGCCGGCGCGGCAACGAATGGGTCTCTCCGGCTGGCAATCTTTACGCGACTTTGCTGCTGCACGATCCGGCGCCAGCGGAACATGCACCGGAATTGTCATTTGT
>JBAUGC010000738.1:0-8258 GCA_049679485.1 Xanthobacteraceae bacterium | reverse complement strand
CTTAGCGACATGCACAAACTATCTTCGATTTGGTCGCTGGCGGGAAAGAACGGACATTGATCCGCACCGACGATGAATGGCTCGGCAGCGTTTGACCGATCGTGTTGCAAAAGCCGGCCAATAGGCGGCCGCTCGTCACGCGGCCTTGTTGACTTGCTCGCGGGCGAAGCCGGCGGTTGAGGCATAGCCGCGCACGATCGCCTTGCGCTGCTCGAACGACAGCACGTCGTCGATATTGCTGAAGCCTTCCGGAGCGCGGGCTTCGACCACATCGATAACGCCTTCCGGCCCGCCGGTGCGGTTCATGCGTACGACTTCGGCCGTCACCGGCAGCCGGGTTTGCTCGTAAAGCCATAATGCATGCACCGGGTTGTCGGCATCCTTGAGCCGGTCGGCGAGGAACCTGGCGTCGAGGATCGCCTGCGACGCGCCGTTCGAGCCGACCGGATACATCGGATGCGCGGCGTCGCCGAGCAGCGTAACGCGGCCGTGGCTCCAGCGCGGCAGCGGGTCGCGGTCGCACATCGGGTATTCCCAGAATTCGTTGGTCGACTCGATCAGAGCCCTCGCATCGAGGTAGGGGATGCGGAAGCGCTGCACGTGCGGCATCAGGTCTTCGTAGCGGCCTGGCCGCGACCAATCCTGCTTGTGCGGCGTCGGCATCGATTGCTCGCCGACGCGTCCGCTCACCGCCCAGTTGGTCAGCCTCCGGTCCGGCCGCGAACCTTCGGCGATCGGATAAATCACCATCTTTGCGGTAAGCCCTCCGGCAATGACCATCGAGCGTCCGGTCAGGAACGCCGGCCAGTCAATGGCGCCGCGCCACAAGATGACGCCGTTCCAGCGCGGCGGGCCTTCGTTGGGAAACAGCTTCTCGCGCACCATGGAATGGATGCCATCGGCGCCGATCAGCACGTCGCCGCGGGCGGTGTGTTGGTGCGCACCATTACGATCGAAGAAATAGGCGGTGACGCCGCCCTCGTCCTGCGTGAATGAGCCGAGGCGACAATTCATATGGATGCGCGACTCGCCAAGCCGCGCCCGCACCGCCTGATAGATCACGCCCTGAAGCCGTCCGCGGTGGATGGAGAATTGCGGGATGTCGTAGCCGGCATCGAGCCCGCGCGGCTCCCGCCAGATCTCCTGTCCGAACCGGTTGGTGTAGAACAACTCGTAGGTGCGGATGGCCACGGCGTCGAGGCGGTCGAGCAGCCCAAGCTCGGCCAGTTCCTTGATGGCATGCGGCAGGGTGTTGATGCCGACGCCGAGTTCGCGAATGACGTCCGCCTGCTCGAAGATCTCGCAGTCGATCCCGCGCGCATGCAGCATCAGTGCGGTCACCAGGCCGCCCACACCGCCGCCGGCGATGATCACCTTCATATATAGTTACTCCGCACTAATTTCTTTAACTGGACCGCCAGTCTGCCTCGAACTGCAAAAAATGCAATGATTTGCCGTCGGGATGGTTATGGGCTTGTTTGCGTGCAAAGGGTGAGAGCCAATCCAAGTGCAAGACCGGTCGGGAGGAGAACCAGCAATGAGCCGTACCGCGCATCTGCGCATTCCGTTTTTCGACGCGCAGCATCGCGCTTTTGCCGAGGAGCTCGACGCGTGGGCCCATCAGGCGGTGGCCGATGTTGAAGGGGGAGAGGGCGGCCATGACGATGTCGACGCGACGTGCAGGCATTGGGTCCGTGCGCTCGGCAATGCCGGTTGGCTCAAGCATTGCGTTCCGGCAGGTTACGGGGGCGCTCACGAACCGCTGCAGTCGCTTTATCTGGTGATCGCGCGCGAAACGCTTGCGCGTCATAGCGGCCTCGCCGATTTCGCATTCACCATGCAGGGCCTCGGCAGTGTGCCGATCACGCTCGCCGGATCGGACGAGCTGAAGAACCATTACCTGCCGCGGGTGGCAAAAGGCGAGGCGATCGCCGCTTTCGCCCTGACCGAGCCCGACGCGGGATCCGACGTCGCCGCGATGTCATTGTCGGCGCGCCGAGCGGGCGACCATTATGTGCTGGACGGCGAAAAGACCTTTATCTCGAACGGCGGCATTGCCGATTTCTACGTGGTGTTCGCGCGTACCAGCGAAGCGCCCGGCGCGCGGGGTATTTCAGCCTTCGTGGTTGATGCCGGGATGCAAGGCTTCGAAATCGCAGAGCGCATCAGCGTCACCGCGCCGCACCCGCTGGCACGACTGCGCTTTCAATCCTGCCGCGTGCCGCTATCGCATCTCGTCGGGGCAGCCGGCGAAGGCTTCAAGATCGCGATGCGCGGCCTTGATATTTTCCGCGCCGGCGTGGCTGCTGCGGCGCTCGGGTTCGCCCGGCGCGCGCTCGACGAGGCGCTGGGGCGAGCGGCGACGCGAAAGATGTTCGGCCAGACGCTCGGGGACTTTCAGTTGACCCAGGCTGCGCTTGCCGACATGGCGACCGAGATTGATGCAGCGGCTTTGTTGACCTACCGCGCCGCGTGGCTGCGCGACGTCGAGGGCGTGACCACGACGCGCGAAGCCGCGATGGCCAAGATGGCCGCGACCGAAGGCGCGCAGCGCGTGATCGATCGCGCTCTGCAGATGTTCGGCGGACTTGGCGTCACCGTCGGTTCCGTCGTCGAACAGCTTTATCGGGACATCCGGCCGTTGCGCATCTATGAAGGCGCGACCGAAGTGCAAAAGCTGATCATCGGCCGTGATCTGCTCAAGGCGCGGAACTGACGCCGGGCGCAGCGGTGCTCAGGCGCCGGCGAGCGATTTTGCCAGCATAAAGCCCGAGCCGGGGTTGGTGCCGGCGCCCGGCCAGGTCGAGGCGCCGACCATGTAGAGACGATCGATCGGCGTACGGTAACGCGACCAGCCGAACGCCGGGCGGAAGAAAAAATTCTGATCGAGGTGATGACTGCCGCTCAAACTGTCGCCGCCGACGAGATTGGGGTTGTCGTGCTCAAGATCGTCGGGTGAATGTACCGCGCGGGCGAGAATTTTTACGGCGAACCCGGGCGCATAGCGTTCGATGATCCCGATCACGCGATCTGCATAGGCGTCCTTGATTTCATCCCATTGTGTGCCGCCGATGCTGCCCGCGGCATCACCGCCAATACGCAACGGCAGGACGCGTACCTGCACCCAGAGCACGTGCCGTCCCGGCGGAGCTCGCGACGGATCGATCGCCGTCGGCTGCCCGACGACCAGAGCGGGCTCGGCAGGCAGCAATCCATCCAGCGCATCGGTGTAAGTTTTCGCCATGGCGGCAAGCGAAGGTGCGAGATGCACGTAGGCGAACTGGCGCAGTTCGGCGCCGGCGCTCCACTGCGGCAGATCGCTCAACGCCAGATGAATCATCATCGTCGCCGGGCCGGGCCGCAGCCTGGCAAGCCGCTGCGTGGCCGGCGAGGGGGCCGAAACCAGTTTGCCGAACAGCACGCGCGGATGAAGGTTTGCGATCACGGCGCGGGTGGCGTCGATCCGTTCGCCGCTTGCGAGCACGACGCCTTTTGCGGTACCGGCCTCGATCGCGATACTTTGCGCCGGGGCGCCGAGCCGGACTTCGCCGCCGGCCGCGGCGATGGCGCGCGTAAGCGCCGAGATGATCACGTCGGCCCCACCACGGCCTAGCGCCATGCCGAAGGCTTGATCCGCCATGGCCTCCACATATGGAAACAGCGCGCCGCCCGCGGTATCGGGCGAGAAGTCGAGGTGCATGCCCCAGACCGCCATCATGGTCTTGAGCTTGGCGTTGTCGAAATTCTCGTCGAGCCACTCACGCGGCGAGGCAACGAGGAGACGGACGGTGTCGGCGATCCACGCAGTGCCGCGCGACCGCCACGCCGTGAACGCGACCTTCAGGGCTGCCCACGACGGCAGCGGTGAAGCCAACAGACCAAATATGTGCGGTGCGTCCGCTCCGAACGCCGCCGTCATGGCGCGCCAGCGCTCGGCATCGACCGGGCTTAATGCGGCGATACGGTTGGCATTGGCATCGAGATTTTTTTCGACGCCTAGCCAGGTGCCATCCGGAAACGGCGTGGCAAAGCATCGTTCGGCGCCGACAAAGTCGAGGCCGTGTGCAATCAGGCGATCCTTGTGGGCGGCAAAAAACGGCGAGCCGGCGAACATGCCCAGGTTCATTGCGTAGAGGTCGTGACGAAATCCGGGCAGCGTGACTTCGCGGGTCTTGACGGCGCCGCCGGCGGCGTCAGCCGCCTCGATGACGGCGACCTTCCAGCCTTTGGTGGCCAGATGCAGCGCCGCCGCCAGGCCGTTGACGCCGGCGCCGACCACCACCGCATCGTAAGGCATTCGCTCGCTCCTGATCTGCGCCTACCGGGTTGCTTGCCAGCGCAGATATTTCACATCTAAAATGTTCAGGCTAGGCTTCCGGCCTACCGGCACACAACCCCATTCAGCCATCAAAGAGCGCGACGGAGAGACCGCATGACCAGCACTCAAGTTCTCAGTGATTTTGCCTCGGCGCTCGCTTCCGGCGCCGTCGAAGTGGTGGATCTGACCGCACCGCTTGGCCCGGACACGCCGTTGATCAAGCTGCCGCCGCAGATCGGCGCCAACACCCCGCCGATCGAGATTCACGCCATCTCGAATTACGACAAGACCGGGCCGTTCTGGGCATGGAACTGGCTCAAGCTCGGCGAGCATTCCGGCACGCATTTCGATGCCCCGGTGCACTGGATCAGCGGCAGGGATTATAAAGACGGCAGCACCGATACGATCCCGGTAAAGAATTTCGTGGCGCCGGTCTGCGTGATCGACTGCTCGGCCGAATCGGCCAAGAATCCGGATTTTCTGCTCACGGTCGACGGCGTGAAAGCCTGGGAAAAGACTCACGGCGACATTCCAGCCGGCTGCTGGGTGCTGATGCGCACCGACTGGTACAAACGCAACGATAGCGAAGCAAAATTCCTCAACGCCGACGACAAGGGACCGCATTCGCCGGGCCCGACGGCGGAAACGATTCACTATCTGGTCGCGAAGGGCGTCATCGGCTGGGGCTCCGAGTGCGTCGGCACCGACGCCGGCTCGGCGGGCGGGATGGATCCGCCGTTCCCGGCTCACACGTTCATGCATAAGAGCAACCGCTACGGGCTCGCCAGCCTGTGCCAGCTCGACAAGCTGCCGCCCAAGGGCGCGATCCTGATCGCGGCGCCGCTGAAAATCGTCAAAGGCACCGGCAGTCCGCTACGCGTGCTCGCCCTCGTGCCGAAGAAGTAGACCGGCGAACAGCAAATGGCGGACGCCGACTACGTCATTGTCGGAAGCGGGATCAATGCGCTTGTGGCTGCGGCACTTCTGGGCCGTAAGGGCCACAAGGTGCTTGTGCTGGAGCGCAATGACCGCATCGGCGGCTGCCTTCTCACCGAGGAGATAACTGCGCCCGGTTTCATCCACGACGTGATGGCGACGACGTTCGTCCTGTTCATCACCTCGCCGGCCTACGCCGAGTTGGGGCCTGAGCTTGAGAAGCGCGGCCTGGCGTTCGCGCATACGCCAGCGGCGACCGCGGTGCTGCTGCCCGACGGCCGGCACCTGATCCTGCAGATGGATCGCAAAGCCAACGTCGCCGCATTCGACAAACTCGCGGCCGGCGATGGCGCGCGCTTCGACGCCGACATCAGCCGCGTCGGCGCCGACGCTCCGTTCATCTTCGCCCTGCTCGGGGGAGCGCTCTGGTCGCGGACGATGCTCAAGATCGTGGCGCGCGAAGCCTGGCGGCGGGGATTGCGGGGGCTGGTGAACTTCTTCGGCGAATCGCTCGGCACGGCGCGCGCCTGGCTGGAGACCCGTTTTCATTCCGATCTGGTTCGCGCCTTGTTCGCACCGTGGGTGCTCCACACCGGCCTTGGCCCTGAAAGTGCCTATTCGGGCCAAATGGCCAAGGTCATCGCGTTTGCCATCGAAGTAGCCGGCTCGCCGATCGTCAAGGGCGGCGCCAGGAACGCGCTGACCGCGTTTGAACGTCTGATCCGCGATCAAGGCGGTGATATCCTCCTCGGCGCGGATGTGGATCGTGTGCTTCTCGATGCCAGCGGCGGCGCGTGCGGTGTACGTCTCGCCAGCGGTCGCGAGATCGAGGCAGCCAAAGGCGTGATCTGTTCGGTAACTCCGACTCAACTCTATGGACGGCTGCTTACGGGTGCCGCGTTGCCGGCCGAGGTCACCGATGCCGTGGCGCAATATCGCTACGGCAAAGGCAATATGCAGATCCATTACGCGCTCAAGGCGCCGCCGAAATGGAAGGCGCCGGAACTCGGCACGGTCGCGCTCACGCATCTGACGCCGGGTCTCGACGGGGTATCCAAGGCCGTCAACGAAGCTGAACGAGGCATGCTCCCTGCCGTGCCGACCATCTGCGTCGGGCAGCCCACTTCATTTGATCCATCCCGATGTCCGACAGGGGCGTCGATCCTCTGGCTGCAATTGCCTGAGGCGCCGCGATTTCTAAAGGGCGACGCCGCCGGTGAAATTGAAGTGCCGGCCGATGGCCGCTGGACGGAGGCGGTGCGGGAAAAATACGCCGACCGGGTCGAAGCTATTCTTGCCGCGCACCTCGAAGGCTTTCGCGACACCGTCATCGCCCGAAAAGCCTATTCGCCCAGCGATCTCGAAGCGCTCAACATCAATCTTGTCGGCGGGGATCCCTACGGCGGCTTCTGCGGGATCGACCAGTTTTTCCTCTGGCGGCCGTTTCACAACTCGATCAACCACCGCACGCCGGTCGCGCGCCTCTACCACATTGGTGCTTCGACGCATCCAGGTCCGGGGCTGGCAGGCGGCTCGGGATTTCTGTTGGCCAAGGCTTTAGGCTAAGCGCCGCAGGTTTCGACATCGGATGCCGATGTGATAGCCTGAAGGGGAACGCGGCTGCGGAGGGCGACCGGGTGGTCCTCACGTTTTTGCGGCATGGTTCCAATATTTGGCTCGCGCTTTTGCTCGCGTTCCTGGCGGGAGGATTCGTCGCCGGCGTCTTCTCATTTTCGCCGCTCTGGGTCGTGATCGGCGCGCTGGCGTTCTACATCAGCGAATACGGCTTTCACCGCTTTGCCTTCCACGCCGAGCCGTCGCGTTTTTCGTTTGTGCGCAAGTTGCAGCATCGGCTGCATTACGATCATCACGTCGAGCCGGACAGGCTTGATCTGTTGTTCCTGCCGATGTGGTTTCTGGTCCCCAACCTCGCCGTGACGGCGCTTGGCTTTGCGCTGATCTTCGGATGGGCCATCGTCGCTTCGGCGATGTTCGGCGTGACGCTGGCGATCTTTCAGTACGAATGGGTGCACTATGTCGCTCACGTACCTTATCAACCGCGCACGCGAGTGGGACGCTGGCTGAAGCAATATCACCTGCGCCATCATTTCATCAGCGAGAAATTCTGGTTCGGCGTTTCCAATCCGTCGATGGATTTTATCGGCCGCACCTACAAGGCCGCGCGTGACGTTACTCGCAGTGCGACGACGCGGAAGCTTTACGGCTAGATAAAACTGCTATTCGCGGACGGGCTCCAATCCATGTTTCCTAAGAACGGATGTCGCATCCGGGCCAGCGAGAAAGCTGATCAACGCTCGGGTGGCTCCTGAGGATACGTGCGGCGCCAAAAGACCGGCGGAGAATACCGTGACAGATTGGACATCGGCCGGCAGCGGTCCAAGATAGGCGATCCCTTTGATGGCCAACAACTCGCTGATCTGGGTGAAGCCAAGATCACCGCGACCTTCGGCAATAGCTTCTCCAACCGACAATCCAGGGGCCAGCTGCAGGACCTTTTCCTTGATATCACCGGAAACGCCCAACCGCTCGAATAGCGCGCGCATGTATTCACCGCTGGGTCCTGACGAAAGGACGATGGTCCGAACAGTCAGCAGAGCCCGCCTGAGATCGTCAGCCGTCGTAACGACCGGCCGCGGCGAGTCGGCCTTCGACGCCACACCGATGGATGACCTCGCGAGGTCGGTTCGCTCAACGGCGTTGCCGTGCGCGACCAACGCGTCGACGCGCGCTGCAGGTATCACCACGACGTCAACCGCTTCTCCCGTCGTTGCACGCCTTACGATATCGGACGTTCCGCCCCACTCGACCACGACGTGATGCCCAGTTGCCTTCTCAAACACCGGCACCAGTTCCGTGTAAGCTTGGCGGACCGCGTTAGATGCCAGCATTTTGATCTCATCTGCGCCGGCGGTTTGAATGAAGCCGGCCAGCAGGATGACTCCAGCAACGGTCGTACGCCGCATAAGGCAGCGTACCGTTTGCT